>NZ_JBXEJE010000017.1:0-3682 GCF_056820935.1 Streptomyces sp. Q2
ACGGCTCGGGGTACCGGGCGACTTCGTCGGCCCGCACGGCCCCCGCGAGCCGCGCCACCTCGGCGGCGTCGCCGGGCTCGTCCGGCCGTACGCCCGTCTGCGCGGCCTTGAGCACGGCCACCGTCCGTCCGGCCGCCAGCGCCGCGGCCGCGACGGCGGCGGTCGCCACCGTCTTGCCGACCTCCGTGCCCGTGCCCGTGATCACCAGTACCGGCATGTCACTCTCCCGCTCATCCCTCGCGCGCCGCCGCGCACACCGCCCGCGCGATCCGCGCCACGTCCGCGTCGCCCGTGACGTACGGCGGCATCGTGTAGACGAGGTCGCGGAACGGCCGCAGCCACACGCCCTCGCGCACGGCCGCCCGGGTCGCCGCCGCCATGTCGACCGGGTGGTCCAGCTGGACCACCCCGATGGCACCGAGGACCCGTACGTCCTTCACTCCCGGCATCTCGCGTGCGGGCGCCAGCCCCTCCCGCAGCCCCGCCTCGATCCGCTTGACCTCCGCGAGCCAGTCCTGGCCCAGCAGCAGCTCGATCGAGGCGCAGGCGACCGAGGCCGCCAGCGGGTTGCCCATGAAGGTGGGGCCGTGGGCGAGGACCGGGACCTCGCCCCGCGAGATGCCGTCGGCCACCCGTGACGCGCACAGCGTCGCCGCTAACGTCAGATAACCGCCGGTCAGCGCCTTGCCCACGCACATCACGTCCGGGGTGACCGCCGCGTGTCCCGCCGCGAACAGCGCGCCCGTGCGGCCGAACCCGGTCGCGATCTCGTCGAACACCAGCAGCACGCCGTGCTCGTCGCACGCCTCGCGCAGCACCCGCAGATATGCGGGGGAGTGGAACCGCATCCCGCCCGCGCCCTGCACCACCGGCTCGACGATCACGGCGGCCAGCTCGTCGGCGTGCCGCTCGATCAGCGTGCGCAAGTGGTCGGCGTACGACTCCTCGAACTCCACCGGCGGCGGGTCCGCGAACACCTGGCGCTGGAGCACCCCGGACCACAGCTCGTGCATCCCGCCCTCGGGGTCGCACACCGACATCGGCTGCCAGGTGTCGCCGTGGTAGCCGCCGCGCCAGGTCAGCAGGCGCTGCTTCGCCGGGCGGCCGAGCGAGCGCCAGTACTGCAGGCACATCTTCACCGCGACCTCGACCGACACCGACCCGGAATCGGCGAGGAAGACATGCTCCAGACCATCAGGCGACATGTCGACAAGGAGCTTCGCGAGCCGTACGGCGGGCTCGTGGGTGAGCCCGCCGAACATCACATGGCTCATCCGACCGAGCTGCTCGCGCACGGCCTCGTTGAGCACCGGGTGGTTGTAGCCGTGGATCGCCGACCACCAGGACGACATGCCGTCGACCAGTTCGCCCGAGCCGTCCGCCATCTTCAGGCGTACCCCGCTCGCCGACTCCACGACGAGCGGTTCCTGCCGGCCCGGCATCGGACCGTACGGATGCCAGACGTGCCGCCGGTCCAGCTCCAGCAGCTCGGCGACAGGCAGGCCGGTCGGGTCAGGCATTGGGCGCGAGGTCCGTTCCGGCGCCTCGACGGCGTACGGCGACCAGGTCCGTACGGGCCTCGCCCGCCGGCGCGGCGGCCGGAGCGGAACCGCACGCACCGCCCCCCTCCTGGGAGGACCCGCACCCGGCGGCCTCCTCGGAGCCGCAACCGCCCCTGCGGTGCTCCGGCAGCGTCACCTGGTCGGTGCCCTCCACCTCGAACCCGGCGTCCGCGATCATGTCCAGGTCGGCCTTGCCGGCCTGGCCCTCACTGGTGAGGTAGTCACCCAGGAAGATCGAGTTGGCCAGGTGCAGGGCGAGCGGCTGCATCGACCGCAGATGGACCTCGCGCCCGCCCGCGATGCGTACCTCGACGTCCGGGCAGACGAACCGGACCATCGCCAGGATCCTCAGACAGCGCTGCGGGGTGAGGTTCCACTCCTTGGCCAGCGGCGTGCCCTCGAACGGGATCAGGAAGTTGACCGGCACCGAGTCCGCGTCCAGCTCACGCAGCGAGAAGACCACGTCGATCAGGTCCTCGTCGCGCTCGCCCATGCCGGCGATCAGCCCGGAGCAGGCGGACAGCCCGGCCGCGTGCGCCTTCTGCACGGTGTCCACCCGGTCGGCGTACGTGTGCGTGGTCGTGATGTCCCCGTACGTCTCCTCGGACGTGTTCAGGTTGTGGTTGTAGGCGTCCGCGCCCGCCTCGCGCAGCCGCTCGGCCTGTCCGTCGGAGAGCAGACCGAGACAGGCGCACACCTCGACGCCCTCGTTCTGGTCCTTGATCGTCTTGATGGTGTCGGAGACCCGGTCCACGTCCCGGTCGGTGGGCCCGCGCCCGCTCGCCACCAGGCACACCCGTTTGGCGCCTCCGGCCAACCCGGCCGCCGCGGCCTTCGAGGCGTCGTCGGGCTTGAGCCAGGTGTACTTGAGGATGCCGGCGGTGGAGCCGAGCCGCTGCGAGCAGTAGGAACAGTCCTCCGGGCACAGGCCCGACTTGAGGTTGACGAGGTAGTTGAGTTTCACCCGCCGGCCGAACCAGTGCCGGCGTACCTTGCCGGCCGCGGCCACCACATCGAGCAGGTCGTCGTCGGAAGTGGCGAGGACGGCCAGCGCCTCCTCGCGGGTCGGCAGCTCGCGCCGAAGCCCCTTGTCCACCAGCGTGTTCAGCAGGTCCATGAGAGCCGATCCTGTCCTACGCAGGCGCTTTCGGCCAAGGAGAGTTCGGACAACGAAGGCTCTTCGACGTGTGGGTATTGCCACATCATGGGTGCCCGGCCGTCCCGCTAGGGTCTGTGAACTGCCTACAAAACGCCGGCACCGCCGGCACATTCCCTGGAGGGCCGATGGCGTTCGCCTGGATCGACGAGCAGGCCGAGCTGCGCCGCCGCGCCGGACTCGTACGGACGCTGCGCCCCCGCCCCTCCGACTCACCGCTCCTGGACCTGGCGAGCAACGACTACCTGGGACTGGCGCGGCACCGGGAGGTCACCGAGGGTGCGGCGCGGGCCGCGCGGACCTGGGGCGGCGGCTCGACGGGATCCCGGCTCGTCACCGGCACCACGGAACTCCACCACGAGCTGGAACAGGAACTCGCCGACTTCTGCGGCGTCGAGGCGGCCCTGGTGTTCTCCTCCGGGTACGCGGCCAACCTCGCCGCGGTCACCGCGCTGGCCCCGCACGGCTCGCTGATCGTCTCCGACGCCGGCAACCACGCCTCACTGATCGACGGCTGCCGCCTGGCCCGGGGCGCCACGCAGGTCGTCGCGCACGCCGACCCGGACGCGGTACGCAAGGCACTGAGGACGCACGAGGGCCCCGCCGTCGTCGTGTCCGACACCGTCTTCTCCGTCGACGGCGACGCGGCCCCGCTGGCCGGGCTCGCCGAGGCCTGCCGGGAGCGCGGCGCGGGACTGGTCGTCGACGACGCCCACGGCCTCGGTGTCCTCGGCGACGGCGGCCGCGGCGCCCCGCACGCCGCGGGGCTCGGGGGCGCCGACGACGTCGTCGTGACGATCACACTGTCCAAGTCGCTCGGCAGCCAGGGCGGCGCGGTCCTCGGCCCCGCCCGGGTGATCGACCACCTGGTCAACGCGGCCCGGACCTTCATCTTCGACACCGGCCTCGCCCCCGCGGCGGCGGGCGCGGCCCTCGCGGCCCTGCGCCTGCTGCGCCGCGAGCC
>NZ_JBXEJE010000017.1:3816-17486 GCF_056820935.1 Streptomyces sp. Q2
GCCTGCTGCGCCGCGAGCCGGAGCGGGCGGCGCGGGCCCGCGCGGTCGCCGCCGACCTGCACGCACGCCTGAGCGCCGCGGGTCTGGAGGCGGTGCGTCCGGACGCCGCGGTCGTCTCCGTGCGCGCACCGTCCCCGGAGGGGGCCGTGCGCTGGGCGGCCGACTGTCGTGCGCGGGGGCTGGCCGTGGGCTGCTTCCGTCCTCCTTCCGTGCCCGACGGCATCTCCCGGCTGAGGCTCACCGCCCGCGCGGACCTCTCCGACGGGCAGATCGAACGCGCTGTACGGGTGATCGGCGAGGCGCGACCGTGAGGCGCTGAATGGCTCGTTCGCCTACGGGGGCGGCACGGCCGGGCGTCGCGCTCGGGCGGAAACGGTCAGATGTGGTGCACCGCGGCCGTGAAACCCGCCCAGCTCTCGGGGGAGAAGAGCAGCGCGGGTCCGGCCGGGTTCTTCGAGTCGCGCACGGCGAGCAGTCCGGCCGAGCGCCCGGCCACGAGCCGGGCGGTCTCGACGCAGTTGTTCGCTCCCGTGCTGTAACTGCTGCGCAGCCATCGCAGGCCGTGCAGTTCGGTAATCGAGGGTACGTCCCGAGGCAGTACGGACATGGTGCCTCCTTACGCGCCGTCACCTGTCGCGGCGATGTAGTCCAACGAGTCCTTGGGCGAAAGGGCGTGGAACTGAAGGGCGTTGAAGGCCTCCGTGTAGGCCTGGAGGTCTTCTTTCCGTTCGAGGTAGAGGCTACTCGTCAAGTGGTCGAGAACAACCACATCCAGATCAGAAGTGCGCGAAAATGAGAAGATAACGAAAGGCCCGGTGACGCCGATATGCGCGCCGGCCGCGAACGGCAGTACCTGCAACCGCACTTGGGGCAGCCGAGCAGCCTCGACCAGTCGCGTCAGCTGCCGCGCCATGATGCCGGGGCCGCCGACCTCCCGCCGCAGCACCGCCTCGTCCAGGACGGCGCTCAACTCCAGAGGCGGATGCGAGCGCAGCACGTCCTGCCGGGCCAGGCGCACCTCGACCAGGGCGTCCAGCTTCTCGTCGTCCAGCCCGTCCACCGCGGCCTTCGTCACCGCGTGTGCGTACTCCGGGGTCTGCAACAGCCCCGGCACCACCGAGGTCTCCAGCGTGCGCATCGTGCTGGCCTGCGACTCCAGGCTGATGAAGTCCCGGTAGGTCGGCGGCAGTACGCCTCGGTACGCGTGCCACCAGTGGTGTCGCCCGCCGCTCTCGTCGGAGCCCGCCAACGCCAGCAGCAGCTCGCGCGGCTGGGAGTCGTGCACCCCGTAGGCGTCGAGGAGTAACCGCACATCGGACGGTTTCACCCCGCTCGCGCCGGTCTCGATCCGGCTCACCTTCGACTGGTGCCAGCCCACCAGCCGGGCCGCCTGGCCACTCGTGAGCCCCGCACCGGTGCGCAGCGCACGCAGTTCGGCGCCCAGCTTCCGGCGGCGCACCGCGGGACCGTGCTGCATGGGTTACTCCTTAGTCCAACCGAGGCACCCAAATACGGTCTGTCGTCGCAGAGTTCACCGCTTCGAGCGACAGATATATGCACATCTTGGTGGATCGCCACCCGTGACCGCCCCGGTAATGGCACTCTGGCGGCGAAGCACCAGTCCGGGACCGTACTCGAACCTCCGCCTTCGCGTCGGACTGCGGTCCCGTGGGAAAGGGACGACGTCGTCATGGCAGACCATCTGGAATCATCCGTCACTCTGCCGAGCGATCCAGCCTCGGTCTCCGTCGCCCGCTCCTACGTGCTCACCACCCTGGCGGAGTGGGGTCTGCCGGCGGGCACGGAAGCGGCCGACACCATCCGCCTCATCGTCTCCGAACTCGCCACCAACGCCGTACAGCACACCTTCGGCCAGTCGCCCACCTTCACGGTGGACATCGCGCTCGACCGTGACGAACACCTGCGCATCGGCGTAACCGACAGTCACCCGCGCTTTCCGAAACGACTGCCCGCCGCCGTGCAGCAGGACAACGGCCGCGGCATGGTGATCATCCGCTGGCTGACCGCCGAGTGCGGCGGCAAGCTCAGAGTGCGGCCCACCCGCGAGGGAGGCAAGACCGTCTCCATCGAAGTGCCGTGGTCCGTACCGGCCGAGCCGGTTCCGGCGGCGGGGCAGCAGGAGCCGTAGGCACGCCGTGTTCCACGACGGCCCCGGTCGTCGAGCGGGTCAGCAGGTCACCGGCGGCGCGCCGACAGCTCCCGGTGCGGTGCTCCTCCTCGCGCGACTTCGGGCGGCCTGACGGCTGACCGGTCCGCGTCGGCCCGCACGGCCCGCTGCACCAGTCGTGGGAGCAGCCACCACAGCCCCAGGCACACGAGCAGGGTCGCCCCGCCGGCGGTCAGGCCACCGGCCCGGCCGGTCGTCACGTCCACCACGAGCAGCACCGACCCGGTGAACGCGAACACCAGCACCCCCATGCCGAGGGTGGCAAGCCGTGAGGAGACCTGGACTATGCGGGCCTTGGCGCCCTTCTGGAAGAGCGAGCGGTGCAGGGCGGCGGGCGCGGTGAACAGCGCCGCCGCGAGGACCGCCAGCAGCAGCGTGACGACGTACGTGGTGCGCTGGACCGTGTCGAGGGACGGGAAGCGCGGCGTGAAGGCCAGGGTCAGCAGGAAGGCGAAGAGGATCTGCACCCCGGTCTGGGTCACGCGCAGTTCCTGGAGCAGTTCGCCGAAATTGCGGTCGGCGCGCTCCAGCGGGGTCTCGTTGCGTGCGGTGCAGGGACTGTGGTCGGCCATGGATGAACGAGTAACCATCTCAGCCCGTGTCACGCACCCTGGGGATCCCCGAAGAGCCCCGAAGAGCCCCGAGAGCCCCGAAGAGCCCCGAAAGGCTCGGAGAGCCCAGGAAGAGGGCGGCGGCGGGTCAGGTCGCCGTCGCCCCCCTCGCGGGTGGGCCTACTTGACCCGGCCGTACCAGACGCTCTTCGTCCAGATCTTCTGCAGTCGCACCACGTCCCCGGTCTTCGGGGCGTGCCAGATCTTCCCCTTCCCGGCGTAGATGCCTACGTGGTAGACACTCGAACCCGAGTGGAAGAACACCAGGTCCCCGGCCTTGCGGCTCTTCGAGGAGATGTGGTGCGTCTTGTTGTACTGCTGGGCCGCCGTGCGGGGGAGTTTCTTGCCCGCCTTCTTGAACGAGTACAGCGTGAGCCCGGAGCAGTCGAAGCGGCGTGGTCCGGTGGCACCGTACTTGTACGGGGAACCCTTCTTGGACGCGGCGATCTGAAGTGCCTTCGTCGCCGGCGTGGCGGCCGCGGCGTCGGAGGCGACACCCGGAACCACGACGGAGCCGCTCACCGCGGCGATGGTGAGGGCCGAGGCCGTGCCGGCCCGGACCATGAGCGACGGGACACGATTGAGCGCAGTCATGCGCAACCCTTCGTCAGCCGCCTGTGAAGGATGACCTGTCGGATTCGGGCTGGCGAAGTTGCCCGGCCGCTGCTGCGGCTTCACCCCAAGGGCTGCTCGACCCGGTCATGGCGTGACCGTTCCGGCGACCCGTCGTGCTTGGGTCCTCCACTCCTGCCGATCCACTTCTGTCGACCGGTCATCCGGGCAGCGGCAGGACTCGGCGTCCGCCCGGATCGCCCCGCCGCTGTGGCGGGGTCTTGTCGTCAGACAGGGATCTTGGCTCATCGATGTCCGAAAATCCCAACGGAACCGAGGGTTTGTGGTGTTACTCACCACTCACCCGTTCGGGTGGACACCCCTGTGTTCGAGGGGGTGTCGAGAAACCCGAGGACCCTCGGACCAGCACCGGAACAACTCATTCCGCCGT
Organism: Streptomyces sp. Q2; assembly: GCF_056820935.1. Classification (NCBI taxonomy): domain Bacteria; kingdom Bacillati; phylum Actinomycetota; class Actinomycetes; order Kitasatosporales; family Streptomycetaceae; genus Streptomyces; species Streptomyces sp. Q2. The sequence continues at coordinate 7,619 of NZ_JBXEJE010000017.1, forward strand.
GGGACCACGCGCGTTGCGCAACCGCACCGGGCCTGTAAATGGACGCGCAAGTACTCCAAATGGTGGTACGCCGTTTGGTCCCTTTCGACACGGCCCCGGACGCTCCGTCAGAGGGCGGCGTGCCGGAACGGCTGGGGCGGCGTCAACTGTCGGCTGTCGGCGGCAGCATGACGCGAGCCGTGCGGCGCTCCCCGTCCAGGACGCGCAGCGCACGCGCCAGCGTGTCGGCGTGCACCTCGCTCTCTCCCCGACGGTGCATCAGCGCCAGCGCGTCCCGCAGCTCCACCGCCTTGGTGACCAGGGCCTGCGCGGCCCGCAGCCCGCTGTACGTGTCGCCGGAGCGGGCCGGGTTGATCCGGCCGAGCAGGTCGACCACGTCGAGGTAACGGTCGATCAGTTCGCCCTCGGCCCGTGTCAGGGCGGGCAGCGGCGGCAGATCGGGCAGCATCTCTGGCTCACCCCTGGCCGGGAGCGGGAGGCGAGCCCTTGCGGCTCGGGATGATCCGGTCCGCCAGTCCGTACTCCAGCGCCTCCTGCGCGGTGAAGATCTTGTCCCGCTCGATGTCGGCGTTCACCTGCTCCGGACTGCGCCCGGTGTGCCGTACGAGCAGCTCCTCCAGGCGGGACCGCACCCGGGTCAACTCGGCGGCGTGGATGGCCAGGTCGCTCGCCTGCCCCCGCATCGGCTCGGACACCGCGGGCTGGTGGATCACCACGCGCGCGCCCGGCAGCAGGCTCCGCTTCCCGGGCGTCCCCGCGGCCAGCAGTACGGCGGCCGACGAGCCGGCCTGCCCCAGGCACGTCGTCTCCACGTCGCAACGGACGTACTGCATCGTGTCGTAGATCGCCGACATCGAACTGAACGAGCCGCCGGGGGAGTTGATGTACAGCACGATGTCGCGGTCCGGGTCCTGGTACTCCAGGTGCATGAACTGGGCCATCACGTCGTTCGCCGAGACGTCGTCGATCGGTGTCCCGAGGAAGACGATCCGTTCCTCCAGCAGCTTCGAGTACGGATCCATCGTCTTCGCACCGGAACTCGTGCGTTCGGTGAACTCGGGCAGGACATGGCGGGCGGACGGTCGGGTCATGAGAGCCCCTCCTTCGGCGTCTGTAAAAAATGTACAGGGTGTACGTGACGTTATGATGGGGGTATGGCCTATGAGATTCCGGTGACGCAAGCCAGGGCTGAACTCGCCGACCTGATCAACCGGGTGGTGTACGGCGGTGAGCGGGTGGTCGTGACACGCCACGGCAAACCCCTTGTCGCCCTGGTCTCCGCCGCCGACCTCGAACGGCTGGAGGAACTCAAGGAGCCGTCGCAGGAGCAGGTGGTCAGCGCGGTCTCCTCGGTCCGCGAGGCGGCGTCCGCTTCCCGCGAACAGCAGCGCTTCGGTATCGCGGCACACCACCGGGGGCCCGGAGCCTCCTAGAGGGCTCCGGGGCGCACGGCAGGGGGGCACGACAAGACCGTGCACCCCCTGCGCCGCAGCGGGGGTGCACGGTCGGACCGGCGCGGCCGGCCGGTCAGCCGACGGCCACCGGTTCCCGCTCGGACGCGGGGTCGGCCCGCCGCGCACGGGTTCTGAGGGCACCGCCGAGGAGTACGGCGCCCAGGCCCAGCGCGGCCCACCAGGCCAGTGTGAGGGCGGGACCGGTCGCAGCCGCCCCGTCGAAGAACGACACCGAGCGCAGCAGGGTCGTCCCCGCGCCCGGCGGCAGCCACTGGCCGATTGTGCCGGCCGGCTCGGGCAGCATCTGCGGCGCGCTGACCGCCCCGGAGAACGGGTTGCCCAACAGCATCACGACGCCCGCGGCGATCCCGATGCCCGCAGGGCCCACAAGGGCGGCCAGACCGGCCACCGTCGCGCTCACGGCCAGGGTCGCCAGGGCGAGGGTCCCCGCCTCCACCCACCAGTTGCCGGTGAGCACGTGGAGCCAACTGTGCGAGACGGCCGCGGCCACCACGCCGATCAGGGCCGTGGCCCCGACCAGTGCGCCGGCGGCGCGGAAGCCGCGCAGTCCCAGCAGGGTGACCGCCGACCCCGCCGCGATGCCGGCCAGGGCGAGCGGCAGTACGCTCGCGTTCAGCGCAGAGCCCCGTGGGTCCGCCTGCGGGGCCGCCACCACGTCGACCGTCTCGACCCGCGCACCCGAGGCGGCGGCCTGCGCGGTCACCGTCTGCTGGAGCAACTGGGCCACGAACGGGCTCGCCGCGGAGGCGGTCAGCAGTTCCGTGCCCTGGGCGGTGACCACGACCGCGCCGTATACGGTCCGGTCCTCGACGGCGTCCCGGGCGGCGGCCTCGTCGGCGTAGCGGTGGATCTCGAACGCGCCTTCCCGCTGCGCGAGTCGCTTCTCCATCTGGGCCGTCGCGGCGGTGGGCCCCGCGACTCCGAGCGGCAGGTCGCGGGGTGCGGTGCGGGCCGCGGGCCAGACGAAGGCCCACAGGGCGAGCGCCGCGAGCAGGGGGACGAGGACGACGACCGCGATCACGCGGCGCGCGGGAGCCCTGGTGGGGGTGGCGGATGTGGCGGTCATGGAGTTCCCTTCCGGACGGAGGAAGTAAAAAGAAGGATCGTTCGTTTTAGGTATGCCCACACGGTCTCGCCGGGATCGCTCCTTGTCAAGAAGGAATGTTCGTTCTACTTTGTCCATCATGGCCCGCGTATCCCAGGCACACCTCGACGCCCGCCGTCGCCAGATCCTCGACGGCGCGGCCCTCTGCTTCGCCCGCAACGGCTTCCATGCCACGTCCATGCAGGACGTGCTGAAGGAGGCCGACCTCTCGGCCGGAGCGGTGTACCGCTACTTCAGCGGCAAGGAGGAACTGATCGCCGCGATCGTCGGCGAAGTGCTCGGGGAGGTCCGTGAGGCCTTCGAGGAGGCCGCGAAGCAGAGCCCGCCGCAGCCGCCGGACCTCCTGGTCGGATCGGTCCTGAGCCGGACGCTCGCCGTGCGGGCGTCGTTGACCGTGGACGGCGAACCGGCCTTCCCGCGGCTGGTCATCCAGGTGTGGGCGGAGACCTTGCGCAGCGCCGAGCTGGCTATCGCCCTGCGGGACGGATACGCCGCGGTGGCCGAGGCCTGGGTGCGGGTCGTCGAGGCGTACCAGGCGGCCGGGATGATGCGGGCGGACCTGCCCGCCGAGCATGTCGCGCGCACCATGGTCGCGGCCGTCCAGGGGTTCGTCGCGCAGCAGCCGCTGCTGGGGGCCGCCCCGGTCGAGGTCCTCCAGAACGGCCTACGCGCGTTGATGAGCATGTCGGTGCCCCCGGAAGAGGCCGCAACGGATCACAGCTCGGTTAACGTGCCTGAAACCCCGTCCAACTAGCCTGCCGGTCCATGCCACCAGGGACTTTGCCCAGGGGCTGCGGCAGCCGGACCCCGCACGGTCCGGAGCGAGGACTGTGAGGTGGGACGTGCAACTGACCCCGCACGAGCAAGAGAGGCTGCTGATCCACGTGGCGGCCGACGTGGCCGAGAAGCGCCGGGCCCGCGGGCTGAAGCTCAACCACCCCGAGGCGGTCGCGCTCATCACGTCGCACATCCTCGAGGGCGCGCGTGACGGCCGCACCGTCGCCGAGCTCATGTCCTCCGGGCGCAAGCTGCTCACCCGCGACGACGTCATGGAGGGCATCCCCGAGATGATCCACGACGTCCAGGTCGAGGCGACCTTCCCGGACGGCACCAAGCTCGTCACCGTCCACGACCCGATCGTCTGACGGGAGGAGCCGCCGTGATTCCCGGAGAGATCCTGTTCGCTTCAGGCCCGATCGTCTACAACGAGGGTCGCGAGGTCACCTCGCTGACCGTCCTCAACGCCGCCGACCGGCCCGTCCAGGTCGGCTCCCACTACCACTTCGCCGAGGCCAACCCCGGCCTGGACTTCGACCGCGCCGCGGCACACGGCAAGCGGCTCAACATCGCCGCCGGCACCGCCGTACGCTTCGAGCCCGGGATCCCCGTCGACGTCGAACTCGTCCCGCTCACCGGCGCCCGTGTGGTGCCCGGACTGCGCGGGGAGACCGGAGGTGCCCTCGATGCCTGAGATCTCGCGTGCCGCGTACGCCGACCTGTTCGGCCCCACCACCGGCGACCGCATCCGGCTCGCCGACACCGACCTGCTCGTCGAGATCGAGGAGGATCGTTCCGGCGGTCCAGGGCTCGCCGGTGACGAGGCCGTCTTCGGCGGCGGCAAGGTCATCCGCGAGTCCATGGGCCAGTCGCGTGCTACGCGCGCAGACGGCACCCCGGACACGGTGATCACCGGCGCTGTGATCATCGACCACTGGGGGATCATCAAGGCCGACGTCGGCATCCGCGACGGCCGGATCACCGGCATCGGCAAGGCCGGCAACCCCGACACCATGGACGGCATCCACCCCGACCTGGTCATCGGCCCCGAGACCGAGATCATCGCCGGCAACGGGCGGATCCTGACCGCCGGCGCCATCGACGCGCATGTCCACTTCATCTGCCCGCAGATCGCCGACGAGGCGCTGTCCTCGGGTGTCACGACGCTGATCGGCGGCGGCACCGGCCCCGCCGAGGGCTCGAAGGCGACGACCGTGACGCCCGGCCCCTGGCACCTGGCCCGGATGCTGGAGGCGATGGAGGAGTACCCGGTCAACTTCGGCCTCCTCGGCAAGGGCAACACCGTCTCCCACGAGGCGATGCTGTCCCAGATCCGCGGCGGCGCCCTCGGCCTCAAGCTGCACGAGGACTGGGGCTCGACACCGGCCGTCATCGACGCCTCGCTGACCGTCGCCGACCGCACCGGCATCCAGGTCGCGATCCACACGGACACGCTGAACGAGGCCGGATTCGTCGGCGACACGCTCGCGGCGATCGCCGGACGCGGCATCCACGCCTACCACACCGAGGGCGCGGGCGGCGGGCACGCGCCGGACATCATGACCGTGGTGTCCGAGCCGCACGTACTGCCGAGTTCGACGAACCCGACCCGCCCCTTCACCGTCAACACCGCCGAGGAACACCTCGACATGCTGATGGTGTGCCACCACCTCAACCCGGCCGTCCCGGAGGACCTCGCCTTCGCCGAGTCCCGGATCCGGCCCTCGACGATCGGCGCGGAGGACATCCTCCACGACCTGGGCGCCATCTCGATCATCTCCTCCGACGCGCAGGCCATGGGCCGCGTCGGTGAGGTCATCATGCGGACCTGGCAGACGGCCCATGTGATGAAGCGACGGCGGGGCGCGCTGCCGGGCGACGGACGCGCGGACAACCATCGGGTACGTCGCTATGTCGCCAAGTACACCATCAACCCGGCCGTCGCGCAGGGCCTCGCCCACCAGGTCGGCTCGGTCGAGACCGGCAAGCTCGCCGACCTCGTGCTGTGGGAGCCCGCGTTCTTCGGGGTCAAGCCGCACCTCGTCGTCAAGGGCGGGCAGATCGCGTACGCGCAGATGGGCGACGCCAACGCCTCCATCCCGACCCCGCAGCCGATCCTGCCGCGTCCGATGTTCGGTGCGATCGGGCGGGCGCCGGCGTCGAACTCCTTCAACTTCGTGGCGCCGCTCGCCATCGAGGACGGGCTGCCGGAGCGACTCCAGCTCGGCAAGAGGTTCGTCGCCATCGAGTCGACGCGTGGGGTCACCAAGGCCGACATGCGGGAGAACGACGCGCGGCCCCGCGTCCAGGTCGATCCCGACAGCTTCGCCGTGCACATCGACGGGGAACTGGTCGAGGCGACTCCGGCCGCGGAACTGCCCATGGCCCAGCGCTACTTCCTCTTCTGACGGCACGGATCCGATGTCACGAGCAGCACTTCTCGTCCTGGCCGACGGCCGCTTCCCCGCCGGCGGGCACGCCCACTCCGGCGGTGCCGAGGCGGCCGTCAAGGCCGGGCGCGTCACCGGCGCCGCGAGCCTGGAGGACTTCTGCCGGGGGCGGCTGCACACGGCCGGGCGCGTCTCCGCGTCGCTCGCCGCGGCGGCCGTACTCGGAGTCGACCCGGGGGAGTTGGACGCGGCCGCCGACGCGCGGACACCGTCCCCCGCGCTGCGGGTCGCCGCGCGCAAGCTGGGCCGCCAGCTGATGCGGGCCGCCCGGGCCACCTGGCCGTCGGAGGAACTCGACGTCCTGGCACGGCAGTTCCCCAAGGGGGCGCACCAGCCGGTGGTGCTCGGGGTCGCGGCGCGGGCGGCGGGGGTGGGGGCTCTGGACGCCGCCTACTGCGCGGCGTACGAGAGTGTCAGCGGACCGGCGTCGGCCACGGTGCGGTTGCTGAGTCTGGACCCGTTCGACGCGACCCGGGCGCTGGCGCGGCTGGCGCCGGAGCTGGATCGTGTCGCGGATCAGGCGGTGGAGGCGGCTCGGAAGGTGGTCGACGAGGGTGTCGATGCCTTGCCCGCGGCGTCCGCTCCGCTGCTGGAGATCAGCGCGGAGGTGCACGCCGCTTGGGGGGTCCGGTTGTTCGCGTCCTGATTGTTTCGCCCCGCCGCCCCTTCCCGTCCCGTCCCTGGGGGCTTCGCCCCCCAGACCCCCGTATCGGCCTGAACGGCCTCGTCCTCAAACGCCGGACGGGCTGAGTGGTGCCGGACCGCGCTGAAAAGGCACCGCCCGCCTCGAATTTCTGGAGCCGCCCCCATGCACCTCGACCACTCCCACGACGGCCCCGCCGCCGTCAGCGCCGACGCCCACCGCCCCGACGGCTCGCACCGCGCGCTGAGGATCGGGCTCGGCGGGCCCGTGGGGTCCGGGAAGACCGCCACCGTCGCCGCGCTCTGCCGGGCGTTGCGCGAGGAGTTGTCCCTCGCCGTCGTCACCAACGACATCTACACGCGCGAGGACGCCGAGTTCCTGCTCCGGGAGGCCGTGCTGCCGCCCGAGCGGATCACCGCCGTGGAGACGGGGGCCTGCCCGCACACCGCGATCCGGGACGACATCTCCGCCAACCTCGAAGCGGTCGAGGATCTGGAGGACGAGGTCGGCCCCCTGGACCTGATCCTCGTCGAGTCCGGTGGCGACAACCTCACCGCCACCTTCTCCCGGGGGCTCGTCGACGCGCAGATCTTCGTGATCGACGTCGCCGGCGGGGACGACATTCCGCGCAAGGGCGGCCCGGGCGTCACCACCGCCGACCTCCTCGTCGTCAACAAGACCGACCTCGCCCCGTACGTCGGCTCCGACCTGGCCCGGATGGCGGCAGACGCCAAGGCGCAGCGAGCGGAACTGCCGGTCGTCTTCCAGTCGCTCAGGACCGAAACCGGCGTGCGGGACGTCGCCGCCTGGGTGCGGGCGCAGCTCGCCGCGTGGACGGCGGGACCGCGGCCGTGACAGGGGTACGGGCCACCGCGCGGATGCTCGCCCGGGACGACGGCCGCGGCGGCACGTCCCTGCCCGTCCTGGAGGGCGAGGGGCCGCTGGCGCTGCGCCGCACCCGGGGAATCGGCAGCCAGGCGCACGTCATGATCGTCGGTGCGATGAGCGGGCCGCTCGGCGGTGACCACTTCACGGTGGAGGCCGAGGTGGAGGCCGGGGCCCGGCTGCGCGTCGGGTCGGCCGCCGCCACCATCGCGCTGCCCGGCCAGGCCAAGGGCGAGTCCCGCTACGACGTCCGGCTCACCGTCGCCGACGGCGGCGAACTGCAGTGGCTGCCCGAGCAGTTGATCTGCGCGCAGGGCAGCGACCTGTACGTCACGACCCGCGTCGAACTCGGTGCGACGGCCCGGCTCGTGCTGCGCGAGGAGCAGGTGCTCGGGCGGTCCGGCGAGGAGCCGGGGCGGCTCGGCAGCCGCCTGGTCGTCCGGGTCGCGGGGCGCACCCTGCTGGACCAGGAGCTGTCCTGCGGGCCCGGCGCACCGGGCGGCTGGGACGGGCCCGCGGTGCTCGCGGGGCATCGGGCCGTCGGTCAAGTCGTCGTCGTGCGCCCGGAGTTCGCGGGCGAACCGGTGGCGGCGCGGGTGCTGGGGGAGGGTGCCGCCATCGTCCCGCTCGCTGGGCCCGCCGCCCTGGTGACCGCCGTGGCGCCGGACGCGCTGAAGCTTCGGCGGGTCCTGGACGAGGCGCTGACGTCCCTCGGTTGAGAGGGATGGCCCTGATCCGCCGAGCGAACGCCCCGGTCCGGTTATCGGATTGGCAAAGAAGGTCAACAACCCCTGTTCTCAGGGAGCTCACAGCCGCGAGGATCCCCGTACCACTCGCAACGACGTACGGGGAGGCCCCACTTGAGGGACAAGAGAGCGACGAGGCGGGCGACGGCGTTCGGTACGGCAGGAGTGCTCGTCACGGCGACCCTGTTAGCCGGCGCGGTCACGGCCCCCACCGCCGGCGCGGCCACCCGCCACGGCCAGGACCGGGAGGCCCGCGGTGCCACGATCGCCGCCGCCAAGGCCGCGAAGACCGGGATCGACTGGCAGGACTGCCCGGCCGACTGGGGCCTGGAGAAGCCGATCCAGTGCGGCTATGTCACCGTGCCGCTCGACTACGCCAAGCCGTACGGCAAGCAGATCAAGCTCGCCGTCGACCGCATCGGCAACACCGGCACCAAGGAGGAGCGTCAGGGCGCCCTCATCTACAACCCGGGCGGACCGGGCGGTTCCGGCCTGCGCTTCCCGCGCCGGGTCACCACCAAGGCGCCGGTGTGGGCCAACACGGCCAAGGCGTACGACTTCGTGGGCTTCGACCCGCGCGGCGTCGGCAAGTCGGCGCCCATCTCCTGCGCCGACCCGCAGGAGTTCGTGAAGGCGCCCAAGATGGACCCGGTGCCGGACTCCGAGGCCGACAAGCTCGCCCAGCGCAAGCTGGCCCGCGAGTACGCGGAGGGCTGCTACGAGCGCAGCGGCGAGATGCTGCCGCACATGACCACGCCGAACACCGCGCGCGACCTGGACGTCATCCGCGCCGCGCTCGGCGAGAAGAAGCTCAACTACCTGGGTGTTTCCTACGGCACCTACCTCGGCGCGGTCTACGGCACCCTGTTCCCGGGCCACGTCCGGCGCATGGTCGTCGACAGCGTCGTCAACCCGTCGCGGGAGAAGATCTGGTACGAGGCCAACCTCGACCAGGACGTCGCCTTCGAGGGCCGCTGGAAGGACTGGCAGGACTGGGTCGCCGCCAACGACGCCGTCTTCCACCTCGGCGCCACGCGGGCCGAAGTCCAGGCGAAGTGGCTGGAGTTGCGTGCCGCCGCGAAGAAGAACCCGATCGGCGGGGTCGTCGGCCCGGCCGAGCTGCTCAGCTTCTTCACGGGCGCCCCGTACTACGACTCGTCGTGGATTCCGGTCGCCACCGTGTTCAGCAAGTACTTCGCGGGCGACACCCAGGCGCTCGTCGACGCGGCCGCCCCCGACCTGTCGGACACCGCGGGCAACATCGCCTCGGAGAACGGCAACGCCGTCTACACGGCCGTGGAGTGCACCGACGCCAAGTGGCCCACCAGCTGGAAGAAGTGGGACCGGGACAACACGAGGCTGCACCAGGACTACCCGTTCCTGACCTGGTCCAACGCGTGGATGAACCTGCCGTGCGCGACCTGGCCGGTCAAGCAGCAGACGCCGGTTAACGTGAAGACCGGCAAGGGCCTGCCGGGCGTGCTGATCGTGCAGTCCGAGCATGACGCCGCCACCCCGTACGGCGGCGCCGTCGAACTGCACAAGCGCTTCAAGGGCTCCCGCCTGATCACCGAGAAGGACGCGGGCTCCCACGGCGTGACCAGCCTGGTCAACCCGTGCATCAACCAGCGGGTGGACGCCTATCTGCTCACCGGCAAGCTGGACGGTGCCGACGTGACGTGCGGACCGCACGCGACGCCGAAGCCGTAACCGGTACACGGAGAAGGGGGCGGGGCGGCGCCCACGGCCCCCCCCCCCTTCACAAGTAGGGCGTGGGGCGCGCCTCG
>NZ_JBXEJE010000017.1:17591-65275 GCF_056820935.1 Streptomyces sp. Q2
CCCGCCCCCCTTTCACATGTCGAGCGTGTCGCGCGCGTCGAGCGTGTCGAGAAACGCGTCCTCCGCCGCGTAGTCGAAGAGGTCGCCGTACGTCTGGAACATCTTCGGGTACGCCTCCCGCCAGTCCCGCCCCGCGAGTCGCCCCTCGATCCACGCGACCGTGTCCGGCAGCGTCTCCGCGTACCGCACGACCGGCCGGTAGCCCAACTCCCGTTCCGCCGCGGACATGTCGCACACCACGGGCGCCGGTACCGACCATGGCGTGTCACCCACCGTGGGCGCCGGCGGCGGCCCGTCCACGAGGACGCTCTCGCTCTCGGTACCCATCACGGCGTCGATCGCCCGCGCGATCTCCGCGACCGTCGGAGCGTCCGGGTCCACGGCGTTGAGGACCCGGGCGCCCGGCCGCGCGGCCGCCAGCCGGATCAGCTCCGCGATGGTGTGGACGCTCGCCGGGTGGAACCGGCTCTGGCCGCCGTAGGAGAGGACGCGCCGGGGCCGGCCGTCCAGGTGGCGCTTGACGAAGTAGAGCTCGCGCGGCGTGCGGCAGTGCGGTCCGTGGACCGCCCCGGCCCGCAGCAGCGTCGTCGGCAACTGCGCCCCGGCCGCGAGGAGTTCGCGCTCCAGGCCCGCCTTGCGGGTGCTGTACGAGGTGTCGCCCGGTCGGACGGTCCGCCGGCCCTCCGTGATCGGCACCGGGTACTCGGGGAAACCGTCCGGCTCCTGCTGGGTGTCGAAGTTCCGGCCCTTGTCGTCCTCGTACACCGACACGCTGGAGATCACCACCGCCGAACCCACGCGATCACGCAGCGAGATCAACTGCCGTGCGTGGTCCGGCCCGTAGGCCACCATGTCGACCAGGACGTCACAGCCGTCGCCGACCGCCGCGGCCAGGGCCGCGGCGTCCTCCCGGTCCGCCCGCATCGCACGCACGTCCTCGGGCCAGCCCTCGTCCCGGCCGCCGCCGCGCGACAGGGCCGTCACCTCCCAGCCGTCCCGGGCCAGCACGCCCACGGCCGCCCGCCCGATCTGCCCCGTCGCTCCGACCACCACAGCACGTCTCATGCGGCGACCGTACGACCCGGCCCGCCGCGGCTGCCAGGTGCTCTGCCGACAGCAGAGGTCAACTCAGCGGCAGCCGGGGGAACCTGCGCTCCTTCTCGGAGCGCGCCGCGGCCTCCTCGGCCTTGGCGACGGCCGCGTACTGGTCGACGTACTCCTGCTCGGACAGCGTCAGGATCGCGTACATGATCTCGTCGGTGATCGCGCGCAGGATCGCCTTCTCGTTCTCCATGCCGGCGTACCGGGAGAAGTCGAGCGGCTTGCCGAAGCGGATCACCACGGGGTGGATGTTGGGGACGAGCTTGCCCGGGGGCTGGGCCTCGAAGGTGCCGATCATCGCGCAGGGGATGACCGGGACTTGGGCCCTGAGCGCCATCACCGCGACGCCGACCTTGCCCTTGTAGAGCCGGCCGTCGTGGGAGCGGGTGCCCTCCGGGTAGATGCCGAGCAGTTCGTCCTTGCTGAGGACGCCGAGCCCCTCGCGGATCGCTGCCTGGCCCGCCTCCTTGCCCGAGCGGTCCACCGGGATCTGCCCGGCGCTGCGGAAGAAGGTCGCGACCAGCCGGCCCCTGATGCCGGGCCCCGTGAAGTACTCGGCCTTCGCCAGGAAGGTGATGCGCCGCTTCAGTACCGCGGGCATCAGGAAGTGGTCCGAGAAAGAAAGGTGGTTGCCCGCGATGATGGCCGCGCCCGATGCCGGAACGTGTTCGAGACCTTCTATTCGAGGGCGGAAGACCAGTCTCAGCAACGGCCCCAGGAACACGTATTTGAGCAGGTAGTAGAACAAGGGGGGTCGCTCCTCACTCCGGCGGTCGGCTCAACCGCCGCGTTAAAGCAGGTCAACCGGCACGTAGTGGGGGTGCCAGTGTAGGCCCAGGCCGCGGCCTCCGGAACCGGAGCGCGCGGGCTCCGGCAAAGGTTTGGCCGATCACCGACGGGTCGTCGGCGGCCTGCCACCGTCGCCCGGACGGCCGTCGTCACAGCCGCACGCATGGCCGCGCTCATCGCCGTACTCACAGCCTGACGATGATCAGGGCCGTGTCGTCCGTGGCGCCGCCGGGAGGCAGCAACTCCAGCAGGACGGCGTCGGCGAGGCTCTCGGGGTCCGTGGCCCGGTGGCGGCGCAGGGAGTCGGCCAGGCGGGCCAGACCGGTGTCGATGTCCTCGCGGCGCCGCTCCACCAGACCGTCGGTGTACAGGGCGAGGGTGGCGCCGTCCGTGAAGGAGGTGCCCGCCTGGGGTCTGGGGACCGGGTCGGGACGGGCGTCCAGCGGGGGATCGGTGGCGCGGTCGAGGAACTCCACCCGGCCGTCGGGATGGACCAGGACGGGCGGCGGGTGGCCGGCGCTGCTGTAGGTGATCGTGTGCCGGTCGAAGTCGATGAACGTGGTGACCACGGTGGCCGATTCGGCGCCGTCGACCACGTTGGCGTACCGCCCGAGGACGTCCAGTGCTTGAGCGGGCCCCACGGCTACCCGGGAGGTGGCGCTCAGCGCGCTGCGCAGCTGGCCCATGACACCGGCCGCCGCGAGCCCGTGACCGACGACGTCGCCCACGGACACGCCGAGACGGTGGCCGCCCACCAGGTCGACCAGGTCGTACCAGTCGCCGCACACGTTCAGCGCGCCGACCGCGGGCCGGTAGCGGACGGCGGTGCGATGGTCGCCCACCTGCCGGCGGGCGGGCAGCATCGCCTCCTGCAGGGCCAGGGCCACCTCGCGCTCGCGGGCGTGGGCCCGCCGCAGCCGCTCGTTGAGGTCCTGCAGCTCGCGGGCGCGGGTGTACAGCTCGGCCTCCAGCACCCGGGTGCGGCCGGTGCTCCGGCCGCCGCGGGCCCGGATCAGCTCGGTGACCTCCTCCACCCGGTGCACCAGCAGCACCACCTCCCCGCCCGGCCCGAACACCGGCGCGTTGCACGGGCTCCAGTACCGCTCCTGCCAGTGCCCGGGCCGCTCGGGATCCTCGACGTCGTACCTCTGCAACGCCATCGCGTCGCGTTCGCCGGTGGCCAGCACGCGCTGCAGCGAGGCCTCCAGGTTGCGCATGCCCGTCGCGTTGGGGTCGTTGGGGTTGTCCGGGAAGACCTCGAACAGATGGCGCCCCACCATCTGCTCGCGCTTGCGGCCGGTGACCCGGAGGAACTCCTCGTTGACGTCCGCGTACTCCAGTTCGGGCGTGAGCACGGCCACCATTCCGGGCAGGGACTGGAACAGCGCCGCGTAGTCGATCGCCGAATCGTTCATCGCTCCCGCTCTCACGCCGGGAATCGTCCCAGTTTCGCATGATATGCACGTTCGGGCTCCACCGGTCGGTCCGTTCTCACGCCGGCGGATCCGTGAGCGACTGCTCCGCCCAGATGACCTTTCCCTCGGGAAGGAAACGGGTGCCCCACCGCTGGGTGAACTGGGAGACCAGCAGCAGCCCGCGCCCGCCCTCGTCCATGGTGCGCGGATGGCGCAGGTGGGGTGCCGTGGCACCGCCGTCGAAGGCCTCGCAGATCAGCGTCCGGTCCTTGATCAGCCGGAGCCGGATGGGACCGGTGGCGTACCGGATGGCGTTGGTGACCAGTTCGCTGACCACGAGCTCCGTGGTGAAGGCCAGCTCGTCCAGCCCCCAGTCCGTCAGCCGCCGGCTGGCCGCCTTGCGGGCGTCGGCGACGACGGCCGGGTCGGCGGGCAGCTCCCAGGACGCGACCTGATCGGCGCCCAGACGCCTGGTACGGGCCATCAGCAGCGCCACGTCGTCGTGCGGGCGGGCGGGGACCAGGTCGTTCACGACGGCCCGGCAGCGCTGGTCGAGGGAGGACGCCGACCGCTCCAGCGCCCGCCGCAGCCGCTCCTGGTCCGTGTCCATGGCCCACTGCTCGCCGCGGGCCAGCAGACCGTCGGTGTACAGCGCGAGCGTGCTGCCCTCCGGCAGGGTCACCTCGACCGACTCGAACGGCCGGCCGCCCGCGCCCAGCGGCGACCCCTGCGGCAGCTCGACGAACATGATCGTCCCGTCGGGCCGGACGACCGCGGGCGCGGGATGGCCGGCGGCGGCCATCGAACACCGCCCGTCGACCGGGTCGTGGACGACGTACAGACACCCGGAGCCCACCTCCTGCGTGCCGGCGCCCGGCGCCCCGCTCTCCTCCTGCGCCGTGCGCGCCACCAGGTCGTCGAGGTGGGCCAGCACCTCGTCCGGGGGCAGATCCAGCGCCGCGAGGGTCCGTACGGCGGTCCGCAGCCGTCCCATGGCCGCCGCGGCCTCGATGCCGTGACCGGGCACCTCGCCCACGACGAGGGCCACCCGGGCGCCGGAGAGCGGGATCACGTCGTACCAGTCGCCGCCGAGGCCGGTCAGCTCGTTCGCCGGGCGGTAGCAGGCGGCCACCTCCACCGCGTCCTGGTCGGGCAGCCGGTGCGGGAGCAGGTTGCGCTGCAGCGCGAGCGCCGCATCCCGCTCGCGGGTGTAGCGCCACGCGTTGTCCACGCACACCGCGGCCCGCGAGACCAGGTCCTCGGCCAGGCTCAGGTCCTCCTCGTCGAAGGGTTCCTGCCGGTGACGCCGGAAGAAGGTGGTGACGCCCAGCGTGACGCCCCGCGCCCGGACCGGCACGACCATCACGCTGTGCAGCCCGGGATCCGAGGACGTGCCCCCGGGGCCGCCGGAGCTGTCCGTACCCCACTGCCGGGGGAGCGGGTCCATCCGCTCCTCGCTCCGGGACAGACCGGTGGTGAGGCACCGGAGCTGGGGGGAGCCGGGCGGGTAGGCGGCCGGATCGCCGATGCCGGCGGCGTGCGCGGAGCCCTCCTCGCCGTCCGCGATCTCGTCGGCCGACGTCCATCCCGCCCGCCGCAGCCGTACCGGATCCGTCCCGTCCAGCGGCCCGGGCGCCGGCTCCGCTCCCCGCAGCACCGACTCCAGCAGGTCCACGACGACCAGGTCGGCGAGCGCCGGTACGGCCACGTCGGCCAGCTCCTGTGCCGTCCGCACGATGTCCAGGCTGCGGCCGATGTACTCGCCGGCCCGGTCGAGGAGGGCCAGCCGCTGCCGGGCGCGGTGGTGCTCGCTGATGTCGACGACGGTGTAGTACACGCCCATCGGATGGCCCCGCTCGTCGTCGAGCCGGGTGAACGACATGACGTGCGCGGTCTCCCGGTGCGGCGCGGAGCGCACGCTGCCGACGTGCTCGTACCCGATGACCGGCTCCCCGGTCGTCAGCGCGTGCCGCATCTGCGCCTCGATGGCATCGGAGTCCAGGCCCGGCTGTATGTCCGCCAGCCGCAGCCCGAGCCGCCGCTCGGGCGGTCCGCCGCCGAACTGGGCCAGAGCCGTGTTCGACCACACGTACCGCAGGTCGGTGTCGACGATGGCGATGCCGATGGGCGACCGGGCGACCATCTGCTCCAGCACGGTGCGCGGCATGTCCCAGCCGGTGGCCTCGGCCATCTCCGACATCAGCATCAGCCACCGTGAGGGTCCGCGGGACTCCTCGGCGGAGGCGATCTTGACCATGACCCTGACCGGCCGCCCGTCACCGCGGCGCACCGACAGCAGCCCCGCCCAGCCGCCGTTCGTGCGCCACTGCTCGACCAGGTGCGGCACCCGCCCGGCGTCCTCGGCGGTCAGCAGGTCGGCCAGGTTCGTGCCGACCGCCTCGGCGGCCGGGTACGCCAGCAGCCGCTGCGCGTCGGCGCTCCAGCTCGTCACCACTCCCGCCGCGTCGAGCAGCAGTGGCGCCGCGTCCGCCACGTCGAACCGCCGGCGGGACACCTCGTACTCCTCAAATGTGCCCACTGCCGACCTCTCTGTCGCTGAGAGTGGTCTACCACCTCCTGACTCAATCTTGCCCCGCTACGACGGGACCGCACCGCGCCGCGGCCAGGGAGTTGGGTGGGTGCGGCGGCACTCCGCCCGCACGGGCGGCCGGCACCCACCCGCCCTGCTCAGTCCCGCCCGAGCACCCTGCGCAGCGCCCCGAGCGCCGAGATCAGCTCCGCCTCCGTGATCGTCAGCGGCGGTGCCAGCCGGATGGTCGAGCCGTGCGTGTCCTTGGCCAGGACGCCTTCCCGCAGCAGTCCCTGGCCGATCTCGCGGCCGGTGCCGATGGCCGGGTCGATGTCGACGCCCGCCCACAGGCCGCGGGAGCGGAAGCCGACCACGCCCTGGCCGACCAGTCCGGCGAGGCCGTCGCGGAGCACCTCGCCCAGTTCCGCCGCCCGGCGCTGGAAGTCACCCGTCTCCAGCAATTCCACGACCGCCGTGCCGACCGCCGCGGCGAGCGGGTTGCCGCCGAACGTCGAGCCGTGCTCGCCCGGCCGCAGTACTCCGAGGACGTCCCGGCGGCCCACCACCGCCGACACCGGCACGATCCCGCCCCCCAGCGCCTTGCCCAGCAGGAGCAGGTCCGGGACGACCCCCTCGTGATCGAGGGCGAGGGTGCGGCCCGTGCGGCCCAGCCCCGACTGGATCTCGTCGGCGATGAAGAGGCAGCCCGCGCGCCGGGTCAGTTCGCGTACGCCGGTCAGGTAGCCCTCGTCGGGGATGACGACTCCCGCCTCGCCCTGGATCGGCTCGATGAGCACCGCCGCCGTGGTCTCGTCGACGGCCGCCTCCAGCGCGGCCAGGTCGTTGTACGGGACGACACGGAAACCCGGTGTGAACGGACCGAAGCCCGCCCTTGCCGTCTCGTCCGTGGAGAACGACACGATCGTCGTCGTACGGCCGTGGAAGTTGTCCGCGGCGACCACGATCGTCGCGCGGTCGGCCGGGACGCCCTTCACCTCGTACGCCCACTTGCGGGCCACCTTGATGCCGCTCTCGACCGCCTCCGCGCCCGTGTTCATCGGCAGCACCATGTCCAGCCCCGTCAACTCCGCCAGCCGTTCGGCGAACTCCGCGAGCCGGTCGTTGTGGAAGGCGCGTGAGGTGAGGGTGAGGCGGTCGAGCTGCGCGTGGGCCGCCTCGACCAGCGCCGGGTGGCGGTGGCCGAAGTTGAGGGCCGAGTAGCCGGCCAGCATGTCGAGGTAGCGGCGGCCCTCGACGTCCTCCACCCAGGTGCCCTCGGCGCGGGCGACGACCACGGGCAGCGGGTGATAGTTGTGCGCGAGGACCGGCTCCTCGGCGCGGATCAGGTCGGCGGAGGTACGCGTACGGACAGGAACACGGGCGGGAGCTGTCATGAGCGGATCTCCTGGGTGCAGCACTTGATGCCGCCGCCGGCCTTCTGGAACTCGGAGAGGTCGACGGGGACGGGGACATAGCCGTGGTCACAGAGGCGGGAGGCGAGCGCCTCGGCCCGTGGCGCGATGAAGACGTTGCGGCCGTCGGACACGGAGTTGAGGCCGAAGGCCATCGCGTCGTCACGGGTGGCGAGCACCGCGTCCGGATAGAGGCGGGCCAGCACCTCGCGGCTGCCCGGCGAGAACGCCTCGGGGTAGTACACGATGTTTCCTTCGTCCCCGCCGTCGAGGACGAACAACGCCGTGTCGAGGTGGTAGAAGTACGGGTCCACCAGCGTCAGGCTGATCACCGGATGGCCGAAGAACTCCTGCACCTCGCGGTGCGCCTCCCTCGTCGTCCGGAAGCCGGTGCCGGCCAGCATGTACCGGCCGGTCCACACCAGGTCGCCCTCGCCCTCGCAGACGGACCGCGGCCGGTGGACGTCGTAGCCCGCCATCGCGAACCACGTGTCGTAGTGCGTGGACTCGGGGCGGCGCTCGGGGGCGTGGAAGAGGGAGCCGAAGACGCGGCCGTCGACGACGACCGCCGAGTTCGCGGCGAAGACCATGTCGGGGAGCCCGGGGACGGGTTCCAGGGTGTCGACGTCGTGGCCGTGCGTGCGGTAGGCACTGATCAGCGCCCGCCACTGCTCGTGGGCCAGATCGACGTCGACCCGGGTGTCGGGATGCATCCAGGGGTTGATCGCGTACTGCACGGCGAAGTGTCTGGGTTCGCAGACGAGGAAGCGCCGCCGGCGCGGCACACGGGAATCGGTCACAGAGGGGTGCCTCCGCTTCCTGCGGTGTCGACTGAGGGTTGACACCACGGTAGGAACTGACCGAGACGGCCGACAAGAAACGAGAATTGCGTGTCCACGCAGGAACGCTGCGTCTTCGGCCGGTTCAACGCTCGTCTTGTGCGCGCTCCGGCGTATGCTCCGGCGCGGGCTGGCTGGCGCCCGCCTCCGGGCTCTCCGGCAGCAGGTGCGACAGCACCATCACGCTGATCGTCTTGCGGATGAACGGCTCGACGCGGATGCGCTCCAGCACCTCCTCGAAGTGCTCCACGTCCCGCGCCCGCACGTGCAGCAACGCGTCCGCCCCGCCGGTCACCGTCATGGCCGCGGTGATCTCCGGGTGGTTGCGCATCACCTCCGCCAGCCGCCGGGGCGGGGCCGCGCCCTCGCAGTACACCTCGACGTACGCCTCCGTACGCCAGCCCAGCGCCGACGGCTTCACCGTCGCCGTGAACCCGGTGATCACGCCGGTGTCCCGCATCCGGTCCACACGCCGCTTGACCGCCGTCGCGGACAGCCCGACGGCCGCGCCGATCTCGGCGAAACTGGTCCTGGCGTTCGCCATCAAAGCGGTGACGATCTTCCGGTCGAGCTCGTCGAACGGCGCGGGCCTGCTGTTCATGCGGGCACTGTATCCAGCGGAAAGGTCCTGACCCCTCCACGTGTGCACGCGTACGAATAACTCCTACACTCCGGGTTCATGCTGCGCGCCCTGGCTGTCGACGACGAACGCCCCTCGCTGGAGGAACTGCTCTACCTCCTGAACGCCGATCCCCGCATCGACAGCGCGGAGGGCGCCGGTGACGCGACCGAGGCGCTGCGCCGCATCAACCGCGCCCTGGAGTCCGGACCCGGCGGGCCGGAGGCGATCGACGTCGTCTTCCTCGACATCAACATGCCCGGCCTCGACGGACTGGACCTCGCCCGGCTGCTGACCGGCTTCGCCAAGCCGCCGCTCGTCGTGTTCGTCACCGCCCACGAGGACTTCGCCGTGCAGGCCTTCGACCTCAAGGCCGTCGACTACGTGCTCAAGCCCGTCCGCAAGGAACGCCTCGCGGAAGCCGTCCGCCGCGCCGCCGAGCGCAGCGACCTGGGCCCCCGCATCCCCGTGCACGAACCCGACCCCGACCACATACCCGTCGAACTCGGCGGCGTGACCCGCTTCGTCTCCGTCGACGACATCACCCACGTCGAGGCGCAGGGCGACTACGCGCGGCTGCACACCGACAAGGGCAGTCACCTGGTACGGATCCCGCTGTCCACCCTGGAGGAGCGCTGGCGCTCCCGCGGCTTCGTCCGCATCCACCGCCGCCACCTGGTCGCCCTGCGCCACGTCGGCGAACTCCGCCTCGACGCCGGCACGGTGAGCGTCATGGTCGGGTCCGAGGAACTCCAGGTCAGCCGCCGCCACGCCCGTGAGCTGCGGGACCTGCTGATGAGGAGGCCATGACGTGCCCCAGGACCCCGCCGACCGCCGCGTCGTCGTCACCGGCCCGCCCCGGCGCACTCTCCCCCACGCTCGGCTTCGCTCGCGCGGGCGGTACCCCCATGCCTCCGGCTACTACCGCCCGCGCACCGAGATCGACGAGCAGACCACTCTCGGCCACACCTACGTCCGCTCCCTGATGCGCAGCCAACTGCGCGCGGGCCTCGCCGTGTTCGCGTTCCTCGGCCTGCTCATCGGCCCACTGCCCCTGCTCTTCGCGGCGATGCCGGACGCCCGCCGTCTCGAATGGGCGGTCCTGGGCTTCGGCCTCTACGTCCCCCTGGTCCTGCTCGCCCGCTGGTACGTACGGCGCGCCGAGCGCAACGAACGGGACTTCGTGCGCCTCGTAGAGGACCGATGAACTCCAGCTACGCCGTCCCCGCGGTCGCCCTCGTCGTGGTGGCCACCATCCTCGTCGGCGCCTTCGGCCTGCGCATATCCCGTACGACCTCGGACTTCTACGTCGCCTCCCGCACCGTCGGCCCCCGCCTCAACGCGGCCGCCATCAGCGGCGAGTACCTCTCCGCCGCCTCCTTCCTCGGCATCGCCGGCCTGGTCCTGGTCCAGGGCCCGGACATGCTCTGGTACCCGGTCGGCTACACCGCCGGCTACCTGGTCCTGCTCCTGTTCGTCGCCGCCCCGCTGCGCCGCTCCGGCGCCTACACGCTCCCCGACTTCGCCGAGGCCCGGCTCGCCTCCCAGGCGGTACGGCGGCTCGCGGGCGCCTTCGTCGTGGGCGTCGGCTGGCTGTACCTGCTGCCCCAACTCCAGGGCGCCGGGCTCACGCTGACCGTGCTGACGCGCGCGCCCGAGTGGCTCGGGGGAGTGATCGTCGCGGTCGTCGTCGTCGCCACCGTCGCCGCCGGCGGCATGCGCAGCATCACCTTCGTGCAGGCCTTCCAGTACTGGCTCAAGCTCACCGCCCTGCTCGTCCCCGCCCTCTTCCTGGTCCTCGCCTGGCAGGGCGACGGATCCCCCCGGCGCGCCTTCGAGGAACCGGCCACCTTCCGCGAACAGCGGGTCGTCCGCGTCGACGCCGGACTCGACCTCAAGCTTCAGGCACCCCTGACGGTCACGGTGAGCGGCACGGTCGACGGCCGCCCGTACGACGACCAGCGGCTCCACCTCTCCATCGGCACCCACCGCATCGAACAGGGCACCCGGCTGACCTTCGCCAAGGGCGCCACCGTCCCGGCCGCCGACCGCGGCAGCAACGGCGGCATGTCGACCTCCCTGGCCGCGAGCCGCGAGGAACGCCCGCTGTACGCCACCTACGGACTGATCCTCGCCACCTTCCTCGGCACCATGGGCCTGCCGCACGTCGTCGTCCGCTTCTACACCAGCCCGCACGGGGTCGCCGCCCGCCGCACCACGGTCGCCGTGCTCGGCCTGATCGGCGCCTTCTACCTGCTGCCGCCCGTCTACGGCGCCCTGGGCCGCCTCTACGCCCCCGAACTCACCATCAGCGGAGACGCGGACGCGGCCGTCCTGCTGCTGCCCGAACGCATGATCGGCGGCCTCGGCGGCGACCTGCTCGGCGCGCTGGTGGCGGGCGGCGCCTTCGCCGCGTTCCTGTCCACCGCCTCGGGGCTGACCATGGCCGTGGCGGGCGTCCTCACCCAGGACGTCCTTCCCACGCGCGGCGTACGGCACTTCAGACTCGGCACGGTCCTCGCCATGGCCGTGCCGCTCGCGGCGAGCATGCTGGTCGGCGGACTGCCGGTCGCCGACGCGGTGGGACTGGCCTTCGCCGTGTCGGCGTCGTCCTTCTGCCCGCTGCTCGTCCTCGGCATCTGGTGGCGGCGGCTGACCCCGCCGGGCGCGGCCGCCGGGATGCTGGTGGGCGGCGGCTCCGCGTTCCTGGCCGTGGCCGCGACCATGGCGGGCTTCCCGGGCACCGGCCCGCTGCACGCCCTGCTCGCCTGGCCCGCCCTCTGGTCGGTGCCGCTGGGCTTCCTCACCATGGTCCTGGTGTCCCTGGCGACGCCGGGGCGCGTACCGGCGGGGACGGCGGCGATCCTGGCCCGCTTCCACCTGCCGGAGGAACTGCGGGAGGAACTGCGCGAGGAGGTGCGGGCATGAGCGGATTCCTCGCCGGGCTGTGCGTGGCGATCCTGCCCCTGCTGGCCGCCGGCTTCTGGCTCGGCAGGCGCACCGCACGCCCCCAGAACCTCGGCGGACTCGGCACCCCCGTCGAACACGCCACCTTCCAGACCCTGCACACCGCCTCCCTCGCCGCACCCCCGCTGCGGGCCGGCCTCACAGAGGAGACCGCGCGCAAGTCCGCCCGCCGACTGCGCACCCTGCTCGGAACGGACGCGCTGTGCCTCACGGACCAGGAGCAGGTGCTGGTCTGGGACGGCGTCGGCGACCACCACCGCACCGAGATCATGGAACTCCTCGCCGGCCCCCTGGACACCGGCCGCGGCGAGGCCTTCCGCCTGAAGTGCGACGTCCCCGACTGCCCGGTCCGCTGGGCGGTCGTCGCCCCCCTCACCGTCGACGACCGGGTCCACGGAGCCCTCGTCGCCTGCGCGCCCCGCGAGTCCGCCGTCCTCGTCCGCGCGGCCCAGGAGGTCGCCCGCTGGGTCTCCGTACAACTCGAACTCGCCGATCTCGACCAGTCCCGCACCCGCCTCATCGAGGCCGAGATCAAGGCCCTGCGCGCCCAGATCTCCCCACACTTCATCTTCAACTCGCTCGCGGTGATCGCCTCGTTCGTCCGCACCGACCCCGAGCGAGCCCGCGAACTGCTCCTGGAGTTCGCCGACTTCACCCGCTACTCGTTCCGCAGGCACGGCGACTTCACCACCCTCGCCGACGAACTGCACGCCATCGACCACTACTTGGCACTCGTCCGGGCACGCTTCGGCGACCGCCTCTCCGTCACCCTGCAGATCGCCCCCGAGGTGCTGCCGGTCGCCCTGCCCTTCCTCTGCCTGCAGCCGCTCGTCGAGAACGCCGTCAAGCACGGCCTGGAGGGCAAGGCGGCAGCCGGCAAGAGCCACATCAGCATCACCGCGCAGGACACCGGCGCGGAGGCCCTGGTCGTCATCGAGGACGACGGCGCGGGCATGAACCCCGGCCTGCTGCGCCGCATCCTCGCGGGCGAGGTCAGCCCGTCGGGCGGCATCGGGCTGTCCAACGTCGACGACCGGCTCCGCCAGGTCTACGGAGACGACTACGGCCTCGTCATCGAGACCGCTGTCGGCGCGGGCATGAAAATCACCGCCCGGCTGCCCAAGTACCAGCCGGGGGTGCACTCGGCGGGCCGCCTCAGCGGCGGCTAGGAATCAGGTGCTGCGGGTGGCCACCATCCCGAGGGTGATCAGTCCCAGCACGACCCAGCCGAACCACAGCCAGCCGTTGCTTCCGAGCGCCACCGTGTAGGCGGTCACCGCGACGAGACCGCCGACGGTGAGCACCCCCATCGTTCTGGTCGAGCCGTCCGTGGAACCGGGCATCGCAACACCCTCCTCATGATTCGTCCTCCTCCATGGTGCCCCCGTTCTGCTTCCGCACGGTGCATACGACGAAATGTGTGCCGTTCTTCCAGGGACCCTCGCTCGTCCAGGAGCCCGCCGTGTACACCGACGGATCGAAGCCGTAGTCCCCCGCAGGCACCGCACGCCCGCACGCCACGTCCGATTCGGTGCGCGCCTCGGGAAGCGTGACGTCCGCGTCCAACCGGGTGAACCCGAGCACCACCTCGTCATGCGCCCCCTCGCAGGACACCAGCCGGGCGTCCCGGTTGGAGCGGACGTCGAGACAGTCCCGCTTCTGCATGGTCGCCGTGTCCGCGAAGGCCGATCCCACCTCGCGGTGCCGGCCGATCGGCCCGTACATCGGCCCGTGCGCGCCCAGCACCAGACAGGCGGTGCGCCGCCCGGCCGCCTCGAAACCGCCCGCGGTCGGCACGACCGCGAAGCTCCGCACGTCCGCGAGCCGGTCCCGGACCTCCTGGGTGCGCTCCTCGCACCGGGCGGGCCCCGACCGCCGCGCCTCGTCCACCGACGCGGCCGCGACGAACGCCAGCACCTGTCCGTCCGGCGCCGCCCCGGTCCCGCAGCCCGGGTCCAGGACCAGCCGGGGCGTGCCCTGGAAGGGCCGCGCGCCGGCCCAGTCGGCGAGCACACAGTCACCGTCCCGCAGTGGCTTCGCCAGCCCGACACTCTCCCCGTACGGCGGTCCGCTCCCGCCGCCGGGGGTGGTGGTCCGGTCCGCCAGGGCGTACCAGACCCCGCCCAGGGCGAGGACCATACCGAGACCGCAGGCGATGACCGCCCGCAGTGCGTGCGAGCGCTCCCGCCGCCGCCTTCCGGGCGCGGACGGCGGCGAGGGCGCGAAGGGCGGCCCGAACCCGTGCGGATCCACGGCCTCGGGCCGACCATGGCTCCCCACAGCCTCGGGCCGGCCGTGGGGGTCGGAGGCCGGCCCGAACCGTTGCGGATCCGGGGAGAGACCCCGCCCATGCGGATCCAAGGTGCGGCCGAGGCCCTGCGCATCAGCGGTCGGCCCTGGCCCGTGCGGATCAGAGGTCGGCGACCCGAACCCTCGCGAGTCCGCCGCCGGCCCGAACCCTGGCCCGTGCGGCCCCTTCGGCGGCGCGGCCACTCCCGCCCAGGGCGGCTGCGAGCCCAGGTCGGTCTGGGTGCGGGAGTACGCCTCGGCCTGCGGCGTGACGATCCGCGACAACGCCGCCTCGGCCTCCGCCGCCGACAACCGCTGCCCGGGATCCTTCGCGAGCAGCGCGGCCAGGACGGGCTCCAGCGCCCCGGCGCGCAAGGCCGGACGCGGTTCCTCCATGACCACCGCGGTCACCTCGGCGAGATGCGACTCCCGCTCGAAGGGCCCTTGGCCCTCGACGGCGTGGTAGAGCGTGCAGCCCAGCGAGAACAGGTCGGCGGCCGCCGTGGGCGCCCCGCCCGTGGCCCGCTCCGGCGCCAGGTACCCGGCGGTCCCCACGAGCACGGACGCCAGCGTGTAGCGCGTCTCTCCCGCGTCCGGCTGCACGGAGATGCCGTAGTCGGTGAGCAGGACACGACCGTACGGCGCCCCGGTGCGGTCCGGCGCGAGCAGGATGTTCGCCGGCTT
Organism: Streptomyces sp. Q2; assembly: GCF_056820935.1. NCBI lineage: Bacteria > Bacillati > Actinomycetota > Actinomycetes > Kitasatosporales > Streptomycetaceae > Streptomyces > Streptomyces sp. Q2. Next base: position 32,237 of record NZ_JBXEJE010000017.1, read on the forward strand.
CACGTCCCGGTGCATGACGCCCCGCTGGTGTCCGGCCGTCAGCGCGTCGAGCACCGCGAGGCCGACCCGGGCGCACTCGGCCGGGGCGAGCGGCCCCCTCGTGCGGACCAGCTCCCGCAGGTCGACCGCGCCCGCCACGTACTCCATGACGATCCACGGCAGCCCCTCGTGCTCCAGCACGTCGTGCACGGTCACCACATGTGGATGGCCGCGCAACCCGGCCGCGTACCGTGCCTCGGCACGTGCCCGGGCGACCCGCGCCTCCCGCTCGTGCCCGGCCTCGACCGGGTCGCGGAACACGATCTCCTTGAGCGCGACCTCGCAGGCGAGTCTCTGGTCGTGGGCGAGCCACACATGGCCCATGCCGCCGCTGCCGAGCTGGTGCAGCAGCAGATAACGGCCGGCGACGACCCGGCCCGCTCCCGATGTCGGTGATCCTGAAGGCATCCGGTGACTCCCGGGTTCTCCGGCTACGCGGTCGCACCGGCGGATCCGCTGCCCGCCGGGGCGCTCGTGGCCGGTTCGCTGCTCGCCGGTGCGCTGGTGACGGGCGCGCTGCTCGGAGGCGGCGCGCTGCTGGTGACCGGGCCGCCGGCCGGTGGCGAACTGCTCACCTGCGGTGGCGAACTGGTCGGAGGCGGCGGGGGAGGGGACGAGCTCGTCGAGGGCGGCGCGGAACCGGGCGGCCGGCTGGACGGGGTGGCCGTGTCCGGCGCGGAGCTGCCCGGCGGGCTCGACGGGGGCGGCGCGGAGCTCGACGGCGGACCCGATGATGGCCTCGACGCCGGGCTCGATGGCGGACTCGACCCGGGCGACCCCGAGGTCCCGCCGCTCGACTGCGGTGGTGTGCTGGTCGACTGGGAGGACCCGGGCGGTGCCGGGGGAGTGGACGACCCACTGGACGCGCCACCGGACGTGCCACCGGGTTCGCTGCCGGACGTGCCACCGGACGTGCCCGCCGACGTACCCCCTGGCCCGCCCCCGCCGGACTCGCCCCCGGCCACGCTCAGCGTCACGTACTCCCCGAACCGCAGCTCGCTCCCCGCCGGCGGATCGGACGCCGTGACCTTGGCGCCGTTGGGCGGCAGCCCCGCCCCGGCGTACCCGACCGCCAGGCCCGAGTCGGTCAGCCGCCGGCTCGCCTGTCCGAACGTCGTCCCGGCGAGCTTCGGCACCGCGCGCCGCTTCCGGGTGTCGAACGTGGAGTCGTCCTCGCCCGTCGTGCCGACCGGCCGGTTGATGCCCCGCTCGGGTTCCCCGACGTCGACGAGGGCGATCCGCTCAAGTGCCCGGGGCGCGGGCCGCACGGCCACCACCCGGGACCGCTCGTAGCCCCGCCACTTCTTGTTGCCGTCCTCGAACTCGACCGAGATCCGGCTCGTGTCACCCTCGAAAGGCCGCAGCGGATTTCCGCACGAACATTTCACGGCCGGCTGTCCCTGCCGATCCACCAGAATCGCGATTCCCGCCTGGAGCAGCGAGTCGTAGGGGACGGCCTTTCCCTTTTTGTAGTCGTGGTTCTTCACGAGAGTGTCGTGACGCAGGAGAACGGGTGTGAGCCGTTCCAGATAATCCGGAATACCGTTCTTCGATATCTTCTGGGCGCGCGCCCACGCCTCGGCCTTCCGGCCATTGGCGGGATCGGTCAGGAACTGTTCGAGCCGGTCGACGTCACAGATCGTCGGCTGCTTGGAACCCCCGTACAGGCCTGGTGTGTCCCCCTGCTGCAAACCGCCGTGCACGGCCTGCGACCGGACCTGGGCGTCCGTGCCGAGTCCGCTGTTCTCGTCGAAGAACGGCGCCAGTGAGGGCACGCCCGCGGCGACCGCCTTCACCGCGGCCAAGGGCGCCTCTCTGTCGCAGCCGCTCGACGTGAGAACGAGAACCAGGAAGCACGCAATCCTTTTCCCGGCCCCTTGCATAAATGCGCGAAGTGTCATCACCGCTCCCCCCGGCGGTTCCCCCAACGCGCTTCATGCTACTGAACGAGAGGCCTTTCAACGCCCGCGTGCGTCCAATGAGGCCAAATAGGCGTTGTATGCCTCGAGTTCCTTGTCGCCGTCCCGGTCGGCGGCCCGGTCCTGACGTTTGGCCTGCCGCTGCTCGGAGCCGTACCACTGGAAGAGCAGCGCGATCAGCACCAGCACGGAGGGGATCTCGCTGAAGGCCCACGCGATGCCGCCGGCCGCGTTCTGGTCGGAGAGCGCGTCGATGCCGAGCGAGGCGGGCGGGTTCTTGAACGTCTCGACCATGGGCTCGGACGCCATCATCAGCGCGATGCCGAAGAACGCGTGGAACGGCATGCCCGCGAACAGCTCCAGCATCCGCATCAGGTAGCCCGGCCGGTTGGGGCCCGGGTCCACGCCCATGATCGGCCAGAAGAACACGACGCCGACGGCGAGGAAGTGCACCATCATCGCGATGTGCCCGGTCTTGGAGCCCATCAGGAAGTCGAAGATCGGCGTGAAGTACAGCGCGTACAGGCTCGCGATGAACAACGGGATGGTGAACGCCGGGTGCGTGATGATCCGCATGTACCGGCTGTGCAGGAACATCAGCAGCAGCTCGCGCGGCCCCTTGCGGCCCCTGGCCGCGGGCGGCAGCGCACGCAGCGCCAGCGTGACGGGGGCGCCGAGCAGCAGCAGGATCGGCGACAGCATGCTGATCACCATGTGCTGCACCATGTGCACGCTGAACATGACCATCCCGTAGTCGTTCAGCCGGGTGCACATCACGAGCCCTATGGACAGCACACCCACGACGTACGCGATCGTCCGCCCCACCGGCCAGGCGTCCCCGCGCCGCCGCAGCCGCACGACCCCCCACCCGTACAGGGCGAGCCCCACTACGCAGGCCGCCAGGAAGAACGGGTCCGCCGACCACTGAAGACCCTGCCCCAGCGTGAACGGCGGCAGATCCATGGTCATGCCGTGCCCGCTGTGATCCATCCAACGGCTCCTGATTCGTGGGGGTTGTGCATGTCTGTCCGCAGACAGACTAGAACTGCCCCCGGCGACCACGGTCACCGGGGGCAGTGCGCTCACCCGCGCGTCAGAGAACGCACTCGGCCTCGTCGTACCGCTCCACCGGAACCGTCTTCAGCGTCTTAACGGCCTCAGCCAGCGACACCATCACGATGTCGGTCCCGCGCAGAGCCGTCATCTTCCCGAACTCACCACGGTGCACGGCCTCCACCGCATGCCACCCGAACCGGGTGGCCAGCACCCGGTCGTACGCGGTGGGTGTCCCGCCCCGCTGCACGTGCCCGAGGATCACCGGCCGGGCTTCCTTCCCCAGCCGCTGCTCCAGCTCGATCGACAGCTGCCGCGCGATCCCGGCGAACCGTTCGTGGCCGTAGACGTCCTTGACGCCCTCGTCGAAGCTCATGCTGCCGGGCCGCGGCTTGGCCCCCTCCGCGGCGACGACGATCGCGAACCGCTTGCCCGCCTCGAACCGCTCGCCGACCTTCGCGGTCAACTCCTCGATGTCGAAGGGCCGTTCCGGTACGACGATGGCGTGCGCGCCGGCCGCCATGCCGGAGTGCAGCGCTATCCACCCGGTGTGGCGGCCCATGACCTCGACGACGAGCACCCGCTGGTGGGACTCGGCGGTGGTCTTCAGCCGGTCCAGCGCCTCCGTCGCGACACCGACGGCCGTGTCGAAACCGAACGTGACGTCCGTGACGGCGATGTCGTTGTCGATCGTCTTCGGCACGCCCACGATGGGCAGACCGTTGTCCGACATCAGCCGGGCAGCCTTGAGCGTGCCCTCGCCGCCGATGGGGATGATCGCGTCGAGGCCGAGCTCCTCGACGTGGCCCCGGGCCCGTTCCACACCGTCCCGCAGGTGGGAGGGCTGGACCCGGGAGGAACCGAGGATCGTGCCGCCGCGCGCCAGGATGCCGCTCACCGAGTCGAGGTCGAGCTTGAGGTAGTCGCACTCCAGGAGGCCTTTCCAGCCGTCCCGGAAACCGATGACCTCATCGCCGTGGTCGGCGACGGCACGGTGCACGACGGACCGGATGACGGCGTTCAGGCCGGGGCAGTCGCCGCCGGACGTGAGGACACCAATGCGCATAGCCCGAAACCTTCTCGACGTGGGCTGGATCCGGACCACGTTGTCCGGCTCGATCCCCGCCACCCTAACGGGAGGAGGGGGCGGGGCCGTACCGTGCGTCCGCCTGCTGGACGACCCCGCTCACCTGTGCGGACCCATGGTCAGACGGGCTGCTGAAGGCAGGCTTAAGAGAAGGTGTACGCGCAGGTCAAGCGGTCACACGGCCGGGCAGGTCAAGCCGGCTGCTGCGCGGCCGCGATGCGCTCGTTGCGGAGCGCCTCGTACCACCGGTCGTCGGTCGGCGGCAGCGCGTTGACGTCGAGCGCCAGCTTCAGCAGCAGGTCGGCGATCAGCGGGTTCCGCGCGAGCACGGGCCCGTGCATGTACGTCCCGAAGACCGTGTCGTTGTACGCCCCCTCCGTGCCGTCCCCCGTGCCGTTGCCGTTGCCGAGGCGGACCTTGGCGAACGGGCGGGCGGTGGGCCCGAGGTGGGTGACGCCCTGGTGGTTCTCGAAGCCGGTCAGCGGGGGCATGCCGAGGCGCGGGTCGATGTCGGCGAGCACGTCGCCGACGCACCGGTCGCCCTCGCCCCGCGTGGAGACCACGTCGAGCAGGCCGAGGCCGGGCTCGCGCTGGCCGAGGTCGTTGATGAACTCGTGGCCGAGGATCTGGTAGCCGGCACACACCGAGAAGACGATCGCGCCGTTCCCGACGGCCCGGTGCAGACCGCCGTCCCGGCGCAGCCGCTCGGCCGCGAGCCGCTGCGGCCGGTCCTCGCCGCCGCCGATCAGGTAGATGTCGCCGGAGGTCGGGATCGGCTGGTCGCTGCGCACGTCGAGACGGGCCACGTCGAGGCCGCGCTGCCGGGCCCGGCGTTCCACGACGAGGACGTTGCCCTGGTCGCCGTACGTGCTGAGCAGGTCGGGATAGATCCAGACGATCCGCAGCTGGTTGTCGCTCACAAAAGTCCCCTGAAGTCCGTAGCTCAGTTGCCGACGCGGCGGCGCAGGTCCTGGAAGGCGGTGTAGTTGGCGATGACCTCGATACGACCGGGCGGGGACAGCTGCACCGCATGGTCGAGGTTCTCGCACACCTGGAACTGCTGGTTGGCCACCTCCAGGCGGACCGCGAGGTCCAGCTTGCGGTCGCCGACCACGCAGATCGGGTGGCCGGTCAGCCGCGTGTAGTCGACGTCCCACAGCCAGGAGGTGTCGGTGCCGTCGGCGCCGCGCGCGTTCACCGAGAGGATCACCGGGGTCGGCGGCGGATCGATCAGGCTGAACGTTTCGAGCCAGCCGGCGGGGTTCTTCGCGAGCAGCAGTCTGAGGTCGCGCTCCATGAACTGCACGACGTCGTAGCGGCCGGCCACCGCCTGCACCTGGTACATGCGCTCCAGAGCGACCTGCGGCGGTACGCCGAAGACGGCGGCGACGGCGGCCGAGGAGGCGGCGTTCGCCTTGTTGGCGCGGCCCGGCAGCTGGAGGTGGATCGGCCAGGCGGAGCCGTGCGGGTCCAGAACGTGATCACCGGACAGCGCCCAGCTCGGCGTCGGCCGGCGGAAGCCGCACTCGCCGCAGAACCAGTCGTCGCCCGGGCGCTGCATCACGCCACCGCAGGACGGGCAGGACCAGGCGTCGTCCTTCCACATCTGCCCGGCGGCGACCCACACCACGTTGGGGGAGGAGGACGCGGCCCACACGATCAGCGGGTCGTCCGCGTTGGCCACGATGACGGCCTTGGAACCGGCCAGCCCCTCCCGCCAGTTCTCGGCGAGCATCCGGGTCTCGGCGGCGCGGTCGAGCTGGTCGCGGGAGAGGTTGAGCAGGGCGATGCACTTGGGGTCGGTGTCCCGGGCGACCCCGGCGAGGTACTTCTCGTCGACCTCGATGACGCCGTACCGGGCCTCCGACCTGCCCGCCAGCGCGGAGGTGATGCCGGCCGGCATGTTGGCGCCGAGCGCGTTGGAGACGACCGGACCCGCGGCACGCAGTGCCTCGGCGATCAACCGCGTGGTCGTGGTCTTGCCGTTGGTCGCCGACACCAGGACGACGTCCAGGTTCTGGGCGAGCCGGGCGAGGAGGTCGGGGTCGAGTTTGAGTGCCACCCGGCCGCCGATCACCGAGCCGCTGCCGCGCCCCGCGGCGCGCGATGCCGCCGCGACCGCCTTGCCCGCGGTCACGGCGATCTTGGCCCGCGGCGAGAGCGGGTCCGAGTTGCCTGCCATCAGTTCTCGATCCTCCTTGCGTACGCGCCGCGCCCCTGCCTTCGGCAACGTGGTGTGGGCCTCAGCCTATCGAGATCCATTCGCACTCCCGAATCGCGGCACCCGCGCGACATTCGCGTGACTGGGAGGACCGTACCCTTGCCGCCATGCGACACGGCCCGATCCCGGGCGCCCACGGGCGCGTCCGGCCCCTCACGCTGCTCGGCGACGACGTTCTGCACGCCCCCTGCGAGGAAGTCACTGACTTCGGTCCTGAACTCGCGGCACTTGTCGAGGACTTGTTCGCGACCATGTACGCCGCGCGGGGCGTGGGCCTGGCCGCGAACCAGGTCGGCGTGCCGCTGCGGGTGTTCGTATACGACTGCCCGGACGACGAGGAGGTGCGCCACCTTGGCCACGTGGTGAATCCCACGCTCGTCGAGCGGGACGGCGTCGTCCTGCGCGGCCCGGAGGGCTGCCTGTCCCTTCCGGGCCTGGAGGCGGGAACGGAACGCCACGACCACGCGGTGATCGAGGGGTACACGGCGGCGGGCGAGCCGCTCACGGTCCACGGCACGGGTTTCTTCGCGAGATGCCTGCAGCACGAGTACGACCACCTGGAGGGCCGCGTCTACGCGGACAGGCTGAGCGGCTGGCGACACAGACGCCTGATGCGACAGGCGTCCCGAGCCTCTTGGCGCCGGTGAGTGTATTCCCCCAGGGGCGCGGGGAACTGCGCGACGAGCCCCCAGCGGCCCGCACACGACACACGACCGTCAGAACCCCGGACCGCCCACCTTGTCTCCCGCCGCGGCGAGCCGCCCCCACAACAGGTCGGCCAGACTCCGCACCAACTCGGCCCGCGAGCAGGGCCGTTCCACCAGCCACCAGTCGCCCGCCGCGTGCATCATCCCGACGATCCCGTGCCCCCAGACCCGGGCCAGCTGCTGACTGCCCGGCCCCAGATCCACGCGCTCCTCGATGACCTGCGCCAACTCCTCGCCCATCCTGCGGAGCAGCGGCGCACTGTGCTTGTTGACGTCGAACCCCGTGTCGCCGACCTGACCGCCCTCGGCCGGATGCATCAGGAAGCGGTACACCTGGGGCCGCGCCTCGATCGCCGCCAGATACGTGTCCAGCGTCGCCTCCACCCGCTCCCGCCGGTCCGCCGGAGCGTCCACGGCCGCGCGGAGCGAATCGAGCAGTGCGTCCGTGTGCCGCTTGGCCAAGGCCGCGTAAAGTCCCCCCTTGTCGCCGAAGTGGCGATAAAGGATCGGCTTCGTGATGCCTGCCTCCGCGGCGATGGCGTTCATAGAGGCCTGCGGGCCGTCGCGCAGCACCACTCTGTCCGCGGCCTCCAGCAGCTCACGCCGGCGGCGGTCGGCGGATCGTTGCTGATCGGTCCGCTGCGTGGTGTCCATGAGCTCTCCCCACCCGTGCTGATTAGGTAACGCCTGCGCAAACTAACACCCAGCATGCCTGGGGCATCGAACGGGCTGCCGAGCGGTCGTCGGGAGTTGACTTTTCCTACCCGTGGGTAACAGACTCGGGTTACCGTAAGTAACACGCACGTGCAACGCCGCTGGAGGGGACATGGCCGAGTTCACCATGGAGCTCAACGACGAACAGAAGGAGGTGCGGGACTGGCTGCACGGCTTCGCCGCCGACGTCATCCGCCCCGCGGCCGCCGAATGGGACGAGCGTGAAGAGACTCCCTGGCCGGTCATCCAGGAGGCCGCCAAGGTCGGCATCTACTCCCTCGACTTCTACGCCCAGCAGTACTTCGACCCCACCGGCCTCGGCATACCGATGGCCATGGAGGAACTGTTCTGGGGCGACGCGGGCATCGCCCTCTCCATCGTCGGCACCGGTCTCGCCGCCGTCGGCGTCCTCGCCAACGGCACCGAGGAGCAGATCGGTACCTGGATCCCCCAGATGTACGGCGACGCCAACGATGTCAAGGTCGCCGCGTTCTGCTCCTCCGAGCCCGACGCCGGCTCCGACGTCGCCTCGATGCGCACCCGTGCGGTGTACGACCAGGCCAAGGACGAGTGGGTGCTCAACGGCACCAAGACCTGGGCGACCAACGGCGGTATCGCCAACGTCCACGTGGTCGTCGCCGTCGTCGACGCGGAGCTCGGCTCCAAGGGACACGCCTCCTTCATCGTCCCGCCGGCCACCCCCGGCCTGTCCCAGGGCCAGAAGTTCAAGAAGCACGGCATCCGTGCCTCGCACACCGCCGAGGTCGTCCTGGAGGACGTCCGGGTGCCCGGCTCCTGCCTCCTCGGTGGCAAGCAGAAGCTGGACGAGCGGCTGGCCCGCGCCCGTGAGCGGGCCAAGGCGGGCGGGGAGCGCGTGAAGAACGCGGCGATGGCCACGTTCGAGGCCTCACGTCCGGCCGTTGGCGCGATGGCCGTCGGGACCGCCCGCGCCGCGTACGAGGTGGCACTCGACTACGCCAAGACGCGTGAGCAGTTCGGCCGCCCGATCATCGACAACCAGGGCGTGGCGTTCCAGCTCGCCGACATGCGCACGTCCATCGACGCGGCGCGGCTGCTGGTCTGGCGGGCGTCCTGGATGGCGGTCAACGGCAAGCAGTTCACGGCGGCCGAGGGGTCGATGTCGAAGCTGTTCGCGAGCGAGACGGCGAAGACGGTGACGGCTCAGGCGGTGCAGATCCTGGGCGGGAACGGCTACACACGGGAGTACCCGGTGGAGCGGATGCACCGGGACGCCGCGATCTACACCATCTTCGAGGGGACGAGTGAGATCCAGCGGTTGGTGATCGCCCGGACCTTGTCGGGGATGCCGATCCGGTAGCGCCGCAGAGGCGTGGGTCCGTAGCGGTCTCGCGGCCGACTGTGGCTGGTCACGCCCACGCGGCGGAGCCGCGGATTGATGCAGCCGCGCGCCCCTGAGGCCGCTCACCACGTGACGGGAAGCGCCTCGGGGCCTCGGATCAACGTGCCCTTCTTGAAGGGCACTTCGTTCGGCGGTACGGCCAGCTTCAGCCCCGGCACGCGGTCCAGCAGCGCGTCGACCAGCAGCTCGGACTCCAGCCGGGCGAGCATGGCGCCGGGGCAGGAGTGCGGGCCGAAGCCGAAGGACACGTGGGGATTCGGGCTGCGGGAGAAGTCGATCGTCTCCGGGTAGGGGAAGACGTCCGGATCCCGGTTCGCGGAAAGGTACGACACGTAGATCGCGTCGCCCGCCCGGATCCGCACGCCCCGGATCCCCACGTCCTCCAGGGCGATCCGGGACAGCCCGACGGCGTTGCGGTGCGGGATGTAGCGCAGCAGCTCGTCGATGGCCTGCGGGCGGATCTCCGGCTCGCGGCGCAGCCTGTCGGCCAGGTCCGGGCGGGTCAGCAGGATGTAGAACATCTGGCCGCTGTTGTCGGTGACCGTCTCGCCGCCGGTCTGGAGCAGCACCGCGAGTCCCACGGCCTCCTCCAGCGTCACCTCGCCACGGCCCACGGCGGCGCCCAGCAGCGAGGTGACGTCCTCGCCCAGGCTGCCTTCCCGCAGGGCGATGAGGTCCGAGAAATAGGCGCCCATCTCGGTCTTCGCCCTCTCGCCGGCCTGGGCGCCGTGCGAGGAGGCCAGGATCAGCCGGGTCCAGGTGTGCATGCCGTGCCGGTCGGTCGCCGGGACACCCATCAACTCGCAGGTCACGGCGGTGGGGAAGGGGGTGAGCACGCTCGCCGAGAGGTCGGTCGGCGGGCCGTCCTGGAGCAGCTCGTCGACCAGCTCGTCCAGCATCCGGCGGGACTTCTCACGCAGGCGCTCCACGCCGTTCGCGGTGAACGCGGGGGCGACCGAGCGACGCAGCCGGGTGTGGTCGGGCGGGTCCAGGAAGCCCACCGCGCCATGGGCCGGGACGAAGTGCGGGGCGAGTCGGGTGACCGGCCGGTCCACGACGGCCTCGCGGCTGAACCGGGGGTCGTCGGCCACCATGCGTACGTCCTCGTAGCGGGTGACCAGCCAGGCCCAGCCCTCGCCGTCGGGCAGCTGGATGCGGGTGATCGGGCCCTCGCGCATCAGCTCGGTCAGAACGGGATCGAAGTCCACGCCGGGCAGGTCGAGCGCGGGCCAGTGCCGGATGGGGGGCAGGATCTCGGTGATCGTCTCTTCGGTCATCTCACGCCCTCTCGTCGGGGCGCTGCCAGCGGCCCAGTGCGGTCTCCTGTCCACGATCCCCCGAGGGGGCGACGATCTCGCGCGGAACTGCTCCGTATCGGGGACCTGAGACGCCGGGGACTTGAGGCGCCGGGGATTCGAGACGCCGCGGGAGGCGATCGCTATCCGGTCTGCCCGCTGCTGTGCGCGATGCACGCCACGTCGATCCGGTCGGCCAGCTTGGCCAGCTCGATGGTCAACGCCGCCACCGTGTCCTCGTCGAGCCCGTCCTCCCCGGCTTCGACGAGATGCAGCCACCGGCCGCCCACCGTCCGCAACAACTTGCTGACGTCGGCGGCAGCCACCTGCAAGGTCCCGCGGTCGTCGACGATCAGAGGCAGAGTCACTTCGCGGTTCACAAAGGGGATCGTAGCTGCGGAAGCCTCACGCTCCGTGCCATACGGTCGTGATGTTGCAGAACTCCCGGATTCCGTGCCCGGACAGCTCACGCCCGTATCCGGACCGCTTGACCCCGCCGAACGGGAACGCCGGATGGGAGGCCGTCATCCCGTTCACATACACGCCGCCCGCCTCCAGATCCCGTACGAAACGGTCGACCTCGGTGTCGTCCCGCGTCCAGACGTTGGAACTGAGCCCGAACGGCGAGTCGTTGGCGATCAGCACGGCCTCGTCCAGGTCGGCGGCCCGGTACAGCGTGGCGACCGGCCCGAACGCCTCCTCGCGATGGATGCGCATCTCGCGGGTGATACCGGCCAGGACGGTCGGCGGGTAGTACCAGCCGGTCCCGTCGGGCCGCTCACCGCCGCAGAGCACGTTCGCGCCACCGCGCCGGGCGTCGTCGACGAGCTCCTCCAGATCGGTCCGACCCTGTGCGCTCGCGAGCGGTCCGACCTCCGTGTCGTCCTGCAGCGGGTCGCCCACCTTCAGCGCCTTCATGCCCTCGACGAACCGCTCGGCGAAGGCGTCGTAGACGTCCGTGTGCACGATGAACCGCTTCGCGGCGATGCACGACTGCCCGTTGTTCTGCACCCGCGCGGTCACCGCGACCCGAGCGGCGCGGTCGATGTCCGCGGACGGCATCACGACGTACGGGTCGCTGCCGCCCAGCTCCAGCACCGTCTTCTTGACCATGTCCCCGGCGGTGGACGCGACCGCCCGGCCCGCGGGCTCGCTGCCCGTGAGGGTGGCCGCCCTGATCCGTTCGTCGCGCAGGATCTCGTCGACCGCGGCGGAGCCGACGAGGAGGGTCTGGAAGCAGCCCTCGGGGAAGCCCGCCCGGTGGAACAGATCCTCCAGGTACAGGGCGGTCTGCGGCACGTTCGAGGCGTGCTTGAGCAGGCCCACGTTGCCGGCCATCAGGGCGGGTGCCGCGAACCGGACCACCTGCCACAGCGGGAAGTTCCAGGGCATCACCGCCAGGACCGGGCCCATCGGCCGGTAGCGGACCAGGGCACGGGAGGCACCGGAGTCCTTGACGTCGGAGGCGGCGGGCTCCTCGTCGGCGAGCAGTTCCGGCGCGTGGTCGGCGTACCAGCGCATCGCTTTCGCACACTTCCCGGCCTCGGCGCGGGCCTGCTTGACCGGCTTGCCCATCTCGGTGGTCATGACCCGGGCGATGTCCTGCTGGTCCTCTTCGAGGAGGTCCGCTGCCCGGTGCAGGAGGCGGGCGCGCTCGGCGAAGGATGTCGTCCGGTACGTGCGGAACGTGGCCTGCGCGAGCTGGAGCCGGCGCTCGATCTCCTCCTCGCCCATGGCCTCGTACGTCTTGAGTGTCTCGCCGTTCGCCGGGTTGACCGTTGCGATGGGCATGGCTGACCTTCCTGGGGACGAACTCCTGTTTCCGACCTTCCCGCGCGGCGGTGGGGACCGCAACGCGTAGGCCTCCGCTCAGGCCGAGTGCTCCGCCAGGCGGTCGAGAAACGCGGTCTGCGCCGTGACGATCACGGCCCGCGCGCGCTCCAGGTCGAACCACTCCACGCGGTCCAGCTCCGGGAACTCCCGGGTCTGCCCGGACCTCGGGGGCCACTCCATCCGGAAGGTGCCGGGGGTGACGGCCGCCGGATCGAGGTCCGCCTCGATCGCCCACACCGTGACGACCTTGCCGCCGCTCTGCCGGACCTCGCCGAGCGGTACGGCCTCGCCGTCCGGCGGCGGCAGCCCCAGCTCCTCCTGGAACTCGCGGCGGGCCGCTTCCCAGGAGGGCTCGTCGGCGTCGTACTCGCCCTTCGGCACGGTCCAGGCTCCCGCGTCGCGCCGCGCGAAGAAGGGGCCGCCCATGTGGCCGAGCAACACCTGAGGGCCGTGGTCGGTGTGGCGGAACAGCAGCAGGCCCGCGCTGCGCTTCCCGGTCACGGTGCGACCTCCGGGTGGGCCGCCAGCAGCATGTCCACGGTGTCCGCCTCCGCCGGGCGCTTGTCCTCGCGGTAGCGGATCACGCGGGCGAAGCGGAGGGTGACGCCGGCCGGGTAGCGGGTGGACTTCTGCAGGCCGTCGTAGGCGATCTCGACGACCAGTTCGGGGCGTACGGTCACCACGTAACCGTCGGTGTCGACGGCCAGCTCCTGGAGCCGCTCGGTCTGCCAGGTCAGCATCGCGTCGGTCATGCCCTTGAAGGTCTTGCCGAGCATCGCGAAGGAGCCGTCCGCGGTGCGGGCGCCGAGGTGGAGGTTGGAGAGCTTGCCGGTGCGGCGGCCATGGCCCCACTCGGCGGCCAGGACGACCAGGTCCAGGGTGTGGACGGGCTTGACCTTCAGCCAGGACGCGCCGCGCCGGCCCGCGCTGTAGGGCGCGTCGAGGGACTTCACGACAACGCCCTCGTGACCGCGCGCCAGGGTCTCGGCGAGGAACCCCTCGGCCGCCCGCACGTCCTGCGGCCCGGACACCAGCGTCCGGCGCACCCGCATCGGCTCGGGCACCAGCCGGGCCAGTTCCGTGTGCCGTTCGGCGAACGGCAGGTCCAGCAGGTCGCGGTCGTCGACGGACAGGGCGTCGAAGAAGACGGGCGAGACGGGGACGGACCGGGCCGCCGTCGTCACGTCCACGCGGGAGCCGACCCGGCCGGCGGTCTCCTGGAAGGAGCGGGGGCGGCCGTCCGCGTCGAAGGCGATGACCTCGCCGTCCAGGATGAAGCGCTCACCCCGCAACTCCAGGGCGGCCGCGGTCAGTTCGGGCAGCCGGCCGGTGATGTCGTCCAGGGTGCGGGTGTACAGCCGTACGGCGTCGCCGTCGCGGTGGATCTGGACGCGGATGCCGTCGAGCTTCTCCTCGACCGCGCAGGAACCCAGCTTCTCGACCGCCTCGGCGACCGAGGAGGCGCTGTGCGCCAGCATCGGCAGGACCGGGCGGCCGACGGTCAGCCGGAAGCGGTCCAGGGCGGCGGGACCGTCCGCGAGCAGGGCTTCGGCCACCGTCTGGAGCGAGCCCGCCAGCATCACGGCCCGCCGGACGTCCGCCGACGGTGCCCCGGTCGCCTGGGCGAGGCCCTCGATCGCGACCGCGTCCAGCGCGCCCTGCCGCACCTCTCCGCTGATCAGCCCGAGCAGGAACCGCTGCTCGTCCGCCGTGGCCGCGCCCATCAGTTCGCCGACCAGCCGGGCCCGCTCGGCCTGCGAGCCGGCGCCCGAGACCTTGCCGAGCGCGCTGAGCAGCGCGTCCACCTCGCGCACGGTCAGGGCCGGCTCGGCGGCCGGGGCGACCGGGCGGCTCAGCACCTTCCAGCCGACGCCGAGCCGGCCCTGCGGCAGGCGGCCCGCCAGATACGGGATGACGATGGGCACGTCCGCCGCCTCGGCGTCCCGGAAGAGCTCGGCGAGAAGCGCGATCTTCCGGGAGCGCGCCGAGGTCGCGGCGACCTCCTGGGACACCTGGGCCAGCCGGGTCAGCAGCATGCAGCCATGGTGCACCGCCGACGGGCGCTCTACACCCGGACGGCCGCGACGGCCGCGACGGCCGCGTCCAGGTCTGTCATCAGCAGCTCGCCGTTGATCGTGGCGCCCGCCCGGTAGCCGCCGGCCGCCGCGTTCACGACCTGCTCCGCGAAGCCCATCGCGTTGCCCGCGGCCCACACACCGGGCACGGTCGTCAGACCCGTCTCGTCGACCACGGGGTACGCACCGAAGGGGGTCTCGCGGAGCTCGGCGCCGAGGCGTCGGAGCAGATCGGTCTGCGGGACGGCCCGGGGCGCCACGAACAGCACCTGGCGGTCGTGGGTCGTGCCGTCAGTGAGGCGGATGCCGGTGAGCCGGTCGTCCTCCGTGACCAGCGCGGAGACCTCGCCGGGGACCACCTTGACCCCGGCCGCGGCGAGTCTGCGCAGGTCGTCGTCCGACAGTTCCTCCTCGGCGACCTTGTGCAGGAAGAAGGTCACGTCCTTCGACCACTGCGACACGATCAACGCCTGGTGCACGCTCATCGGGTTGGTGGCGAGCACGCCGAACGCCTGGTCGCGAACCTCCCAGCCGTGGCAGTACGGGCAGTGCAGCACGTCCCGTCCGAAGCGCCCTGCGAGGCCCGCGACCTCGGGCAGCTCGTCCCTCAGGCCGGTCGCGATCACGAGGCGCCGGGCGCGCACCGTGCGCCCGCCGGCCAGGTCCACGGCGAAGCCCTTCCTGACGTCCACCACCCGGTCCCGGACGAGCTCGACGCCGTACCGCGCGATCTCCTCCCGGCCGACCGCCAGGAAGTCCGCCGGGGACATCCCGTCCCGGGACAGATAGCCCTGCATGTGCGCGGCGGGAGCGTTGCGCGGCTCGTCCGCGTCGACGACCAGCGTGTGGCGCCGGGCCCGGCCCAGGACCAGCGCGGCGGACAGCCCGGCCGCGCCGCCGCCGACGACGACCACCTCGTACGTGTCGATGTTGTTCTCGGTCATGTTCTCGGTCACGGTGACCACCTCCACTGAGACAGTCGCGCGAACGCTGCCGCATTGACAAACGTGTTTGCCGAAACTGCAATGGCCTCATGAGTGACGACGACATGGACGAGGTTCTCGCGGAGGTCGGGCCCCGGCTGCGGCGGATCCGCAAGGAACGGGGTGCCACGCTGGCCGGGCTGTCCGAGGCGACCGGCATCTCGGTGAGCACGCTCTCCCGGCTGGAGTCGGGGCTGCGCAAGCCCAGCCTGGAGCTGCTGCTGCCGATCGCGCGGGCGCACGAGGTGGCCCTGGACGAGCTGGTGGGAGCACCCGCGGTGCGCGATCCCCGGGTGCGGGCCGAGCCGATCAGGCGGCACGGACGCACGTACTGGCCGCTGACCCGCCAGCCCGGCGGCCTGCAGGCCTTCAAGGTGCTGGTACCGCAGCAGGAGAACGAGCCCGAGCCGCGGACCCATGAGGGCTACGAGTGGCTGTACGTGATGTCGGGGCGGCTGCGGATGGTGCTGGGCGATCACGACATCGTGCTGACCACGGGGGAGGCCGTCGAGTTCGACACCCGCGTGCCGCACTGGTTCGGGTCGACGGGGGAGGGGCCGGTCGAGTTCCTCAGCCTGTTCGGGCCGCAGGGCGAGCGGATGCACGTGCGGGCGCGGCCCAAGCGGTCGTGACGCGCCTTCGTGACGCATCTGACTGTTCCCTGATCGGCAAGCGACCGCTTAGTATGCGGGGGACCCCGGTCAGACGACACGTGAGCCGAAGGGGCGCGCCGGGGTCGGGAGACCGAGCGCGCGGAGGCCCGAGGGGCTGAGCACGGTCGGTCTCCCGACACCGGCTGAGGCGCTCCCGAGGCGAACAAAACAGACACAGTCCCGTGAGTCCCGTGGAGGCCCCGCATGCAGGCATGGCAAGTGCACGAGAACGGCGAGCCGGGCGAGGTGATGCGCCTTTCGGACGTGGCGCGACCCACGCCCGGTGACGGCCAGGTCCTGCTGAAGGTGCGCGCCGCGAACATCAACTTCCCGGACGCGCTCATGGTCCGGGGCCACTACCAGGTCAGGCCGCCGCTGCCGTTCTCCCCGGGTGTGGAGATCTGCGGCGAGACCGAGGACGGGCGGCGGGTCATCGCCAACCCCGCGCTGCCGTACGGCGGTTTCGCCGAGTACGCCGTCGCGGACGCCGCCGCTCTGCTGGCCGCCCCCGACTCGCTGGACGACGCCGAGGCCGCGGCCCTGCACATCGGCTACCAGACGGGCTGGTTCGGTCTGCACCGGCGGGCCCGGCTGGAAGCCGGCGAGACGCTGCTCGTCCACGCTGCCGCCGGAGGGGTCGGCAGCGCGGCCGTGCAGCTCGGGAAGGCGGCCGGCGCGACCGTGATCGGTGTCGTGGGAGGCGCCGAAAAGGCCGCCGTCGCCCGGGAGCTGGGCGCGGACGTGGTGATCGACCGGCGCGGCGAGGACGTCATCGCCGCCGTGAAGGAGGCGACCGGCGGCCGGGGGGCCGACGTGATCTACGACCCCGTCGGCGGTGAGGCCTACACCCAGTCGACCAAGGTCGTCGCCTTCGAGGGCCGGATCGTCGTCGTCGGCTTCGCGAGCGGGACGATCCCCAGCCCCTCGCTCAACCACGCGCTGGTGAAGAACTACTCGGTCCTCGGCCTGCACTGGGGCCTGTACAACACCAAGAACCCCAAGCTGGTCCAGCACTGCCACGAACAGCTCACCGAGTTGGCCGCCCGGGGCGCGATCAAGCCGCTGGTGAGCGAGCGCGTGCCGCTGGGCGGGGCCGCGGCCGCGGTCCAGCGGGTCGCCGACGGCGTCACCACCGGCCGGGTCGTCGTCGTCCCCGGCCTCACCGAAGGAGGCGCGGCATGACCGACGCAGCCGAACTCAGGCGCCGTACCGCACAGTTGCTGGACGCGTACCCGCCCGCGACCACCGGCCGGACCGACTTCCTGAAGGCCCGCTTCGACGCGGGGCTGGCGTGGGTGCACTACCCGCAGGGCCTCGGCGGACTCGGCGCCGCCCGTTCCCTCCAGGCCGTCGTGGACACCGAACTGGAGGCCGCGGGCGCCCCCGACAACGATCCGCGGCGCATCGGCATCGGCCTCGGGATGGCCGCGCCGACCATCCTCGGCTTTGGCACCGAGGAGCAGAAGCAGCGGTACCTGCGGCCCCTGTGGGTGGGGGAGGAGGTCTGGTGCCAGCTGTTCAGTGAGCCCGGCGCCGGATCCGACCTCGCGGCGCTCGGGACCCGGGCCGTGCGGGAAGGCGACGACTGGGTGGTCAACGGGCAGAAGGTGTGGACGTCCAGCGCCCACCTCGCCCGGTGGGCCATCCTCATCGCCCGCACCGACCCGGACGTGCCCAAGCACCGGGGCATCACGTACTTCATCTGCGACATGACCGACCCGGGTGTCGAGGTACGGCCGCTGCGCCAGATCACCGGCGAGGCCGAGTTCAACGAGGTGTTCCTCACCGACGTCCGCATCCCCGACTCCCGCCGTCTCGGCGAGGTCGGCGACGGCTGGCGGGTCGCGCAGACCACGCTGATGAACGAGCGCGTGTCCATCGGCGGCATGCGGCTGCCCCGCGAGGGCGGCATGATCGGCCCGGTCGCCAAGACCTGGCGCGAGCGCCCCGAACTGCGCACCCACGACCTCCACCAGCGGCTGCTCAAGCTGTGGGTCGACGCCGAGGTGGCCCGCCTCACCGGAGAGCGGCTGCGCCAGCAGATGGTCGTCGGCCAGCCCGGTCCCGAGGGCTCCGGCATGAAACTCGCGTTCGCCCGCCTCAACCAGGAGATCAGCGGCCTGGAGGTCGAACTCCTCGGCGAGGAGGGCCTGTTGTACGAGGACTGGACCATGCGGCGACCGGAGCTCGTGGACTTCACCGGCCGCGACGCCGGCTACCGCTACCTCCGCTCCAAAGGCAACAGCATCGAGGGCGGGACCGACGAGGTCCTGCTGAACATCGTCGCCGAGCGTGTCCTGGGCCTGCCCAGTGAGCCGCGCAGCGACAAGGACGTCGCCTGGAAGGACCTGGCCCGATGAGCGCACAGCCCGATCTGCTGTACTCGGAGGAGGAAGAGGCACTCCGCTCCGCCGTCCGCGACCTGCTCACCGACCACTGCGACGCGGCGGGCGTGATCGCCCGCACCGAGACGGACACGCCGCACGACCGCTCGCTGTGGAAGGCGCTCGCCGACGGCATGGGCCTCGCCGGGCTCCTGGTGCCCGAGGCGCAGGGCGGACAGGGCGCGAGCCATCGCGAAGTCGCCGTCGTGCTGGAGGAGTTGGGGCGGGCCGTCGCCCCCGTGCCCTACCTGACCAGTGCCGTCGTCGCCACCGAGGCGCTGCTGGCCTGTGCAGCGGGTGACCTGCTCGCCGACCTGGCGTCCGGCCGGCGGATCGGCGCCCTCGCCGTCGCCCTGAACGTCGCTCCGGGCGCCGCCTACAAGGCCGTACGGCTGGAAGACGCAACCCTGCACGGCAGGCTCACCGGCATCGCGGACGCGGCCGCGGCCGACGTGCTGCTGGTGCCCGCCGAGGACGGCGGGCTGTACGCGGTCGACGCGGACGCCGTGACGATCACCCCGCAGGTCTCGCTGGACCTGACCCGGCCGCTCGCGACCATCACCCTCGACGGGGCCTCCGCCCGTCGGATCGGGGACGCCGAGCCGGCCGTACGGCGGGCGCTGCGGGCCGGAGCCGGGCTGCTCGCCTCCGAGCAACTCGGGCTCGCCGACTGGTCGTTGACGGAGACGGTCCGGTATCTCAAGGAGCGCAAGCAGTTCAACCGGCCGGTCGGCGGGTTCCAGGCGCTCAAGCACCGGCTCGCCCAGCTGTGGCTGGAAGTCGTCAACCTGCGTGCCGCCGCCCGCAACGCGGCGGACGCCCTCGCGACCGGCGAGGACACCGACGTGGCGGTCGCCGTCGCCCAGGCGTACGCGGGCTCCGTCGCCGTGCACGCGGCCGAGGAAGCCGTCCAGCTCCACGGCGGCATCGGCATGACCTGGGAACACCCGGCCCACCTGTACCTGAAGCGGTCGAAGGCCGACTCGATCGCGTACGGGACGGCCGGCGCGCACCGGGAGGCGGTGGCCGAACTCGTCGGCCTCCAGGCTCCCTGACGTCCACCGGCCGAAGCCGACGAGAAGCCCGCCCCACCTGGGGCGGGCTTTTCCGTGTGCCCCGCCCGGCCGAAGTGAACGGACAGCGGCAGTCCGGCCAACTCCTCTCCAGGCTCTGCTCCTTGGGCCCTTCCGGAACGCATACTCTCTGCGGTCCCGTAAGGCCTACCAGGGAGGCAGAGCATGGCCCTCACCACCCGCCGCAGAGCCCTCACCACCCTCGGCGCCGCCCTCGCGGGCACGGTCGCCCTGCCCGCCGCCAGTGCGCTGGCCGGCGAACAGAGGCACCGCCCCCGGCCGTTGTGGCGCGCCCACGCCCACAACGACTACGAGCACCCGCGCCCCCTCCTCGACGCCCTCGACCACCGCTTCGGCAGCGTCGAGGCCGACATCCACCTCGTCGGCGACCAACTCCTCGTCGCCCACGACCCGGTCGACCTCGACCCGGCCCGCACCCTCGAATCCCTCTACCTCGACCCCCTCGCCGCCCGCGTCAGGGCCAACCACGGATCCGTGTACCGGGGTTACCGCAAGCCGCTGCGACTGCTCATCGACATCAAGACCGAGGGTTCCTCGACGTACCTCGAACTCGACCGGCATCTCAGGCGCTACCGGCACCTGTTCACGACGTACGTCCACGGCCGCGTCCTGCCCGGCCCGGTCACCGCCGTGATCTCCGGGGACCGCGCCGCCCGGACGCCCATGGAGGCGCAGACCGTCCGGCGCGCCTTCTACGACGGCCGGCTCGCCGACCTCGGCACCACGGCGCCCGCCTCCTTCGTCCCGCTGATCAGCGACAACTGGACGCTCCACTTCACCTGGCTGGGAGTGGGCGCCTTCCCGGACGCCGAACGGCACAAGCTGCGGACCATCGTGCGCACGGCGCACGCACGCGGGCAGAAGGTCCGGTTCTGGGCCACCCCGGACGTGGCCGGCCCCGCCCGGGACGCCCTGTGGGCCGAACTGCTCGCCGCCGACGTCGACTGCCTCAACACCGACGACCTCGCCGGACTGGAAGCCTTCCTGGACGCCCGCCGGTAGACACGGACATCACACGTTCGGCGGACAGGTCAGCTGCCCCGACGAAGCCTCCACTACGCCACACTTGCGGCCGAAAGCCGCTAACCGGGCGTGGTGGAGGAGGTTGACGATGGCGATTTCCATCTCTGTGGTGATGCTGCTGCTGATCCTGGCGGTGATCTTCCTGCGCAACGGCGGACTGAAGGTCTCGCACGCGCTGGTGTGCCTGCTGCTCGGCTTCTCTCTGGCCAGTACGAGCATCGCCCCCACGATCAGCAGCGGCCTCACGGCGACGGCGGGCATCGTCAGCAGCCTGAGACCTTGAGACCTTGAGGCCTTCAGCCTCTGGCCTAGGGTTTGGAGAAGATCCCGATGCCGTTCGGGACGGGGCGTTCCTGACCGCCGGAGGGGTTGTTCCGTACGGCGACGGCGGTGGCGCCCGGCTTGCGGGTGACCAGGGTCGTCGAGCCGCCGCCGTCCAGGCTGAAGCCGTGTACCGCACCCAACTCCCGCAGGACGTACGCCACTTCGGAGATCGTCAGTCCGGACCGGTACTCGGGCGCCCCGTCCAGCGCGAGCAGCAGCAGGCGCCGCCCGCCGTCCGCGACACCCACGGCCGTGCGGACCGCCGAGGTGGTGTCGTCGAGGCCCGGCAGCGGCCGGCCGTACCGGAGGAGTGGGTAGCCGCCGAGCGCGAAGCGGAACGGAATCCGCGACGAGGACGCCACCAGCCGGTGCCGTACCGTCACCGCCTCGCCCACGGACAGCTTCCGCAGGTGCTGCGCGCCCGCCTCGCGTCCGACGAGCACCGTGCTGCCCACGGCGACGGGCCCGCTGCCGGGGCGGCCCGCGGTCGACACGACCCGGCCGCCGCGGACCGTCACCTCGTAGGTGTCCGTGCTGCACGGGGCGGCACGGTCCGTGTCCGTGCCGCAGGTCGCCCGGAGCCGGGAGGCGCTGCCCCAGTCCGCGGTGAACGCCCCGACGGACCCGACCGGCAGCGCGTACTGGTTCAGCCCGCCGAGCGGCAGCCGTCCCTCCGGCGTGCCGACCGAGCCGTCGAGGGCCAGCGCGCCGATCCGGGCCCGACGGTCGATGCCGACGCCGATCACGTCCTCGGTGCTCGTTCCGGGCGGCAGCGCCGGACCGAACCGCTGGCCGTCCGGCACCGCCGCCTTGAGGGTGTGGCCCCTGGCGATCGCCGGTCCCACGCTCGCGCCGGTGGCCTCGACGCCCGGGTGCTGGGTCTCGGTGATGTTGAAGAAGTCGCCGTTGACGCCCGCCACCGCGCCCGTCGCGTCGGCCAGTCCGGAGACGGGGGCCGCCCGGCCACCGCCCCCGGGTACAGCAGGTCCACGCGGACGCGCGGGTTGCGCAGGTCGACGGTCAGCACATGGGCGTGCGCGGGCCCCTTGGCCGCCGGGATGTCGAACTGCTCGTACCCGACGCCCGCCGCGATCCGGGTGCGCGTCTGCCCGGCGTCGGCCGGTGCCGCCCCCACCAGGGCCGCACCGGCCAGCGTGCCGAGTGCCGTGAGTAACGTCAGTGCCGATCTGCCCGCGCCGAACCGCCCTTGACGATGCGTCACAGTTCCCCCTGAGGTCTCGTCAACTGTTCCAGAACTCAGGGGAAGTGCACCAGACGGCGAGGGCCGTCGGGGTGGCTAGGCGCCGACGACCCGCGAACGGGTGAGGAAACGCACCCCCTCGGGGGCCTCCAGCGAGAACCCGCTGCCCCGGCCCTCGACGACGTCCACGATCAGCCGGGTGTGGCTCCACACCTCGTACTGGCTCCGCGACATCCAGAACGTCACCGGCTCCTCGACCCCGGCCACGTCCAGCTCCGCGAGCAGTATGTCCGAGCCGCCGGTGCGGAACTCGCCGGCCGGGTAGCACATGGGGGCGCTGCCGTCGCAGCAGCCGCCGGACTGATGGAACATCAGCGGACCGTGCGTCTCGCGCAGCCGGCGCAGCAGGTCGGCCGCGGCGGGGGTGAGCTGGACGCGGGGGGCCTCGTCGTGGACGGGAGGTGCGGATTCTTCGGGCATGGTCACCGAGTGCAGCACGGGGAAGGTTGCGAGGGGGTTGCGGGTCAGCCGCCGTACGGCGTGAAGTGCGCCGGCGTGTGGTCGATCGGCAGGTCCGGGCGCCAGGCGGTGAGGCCCTGGGCGCTGCACACGAACAGGTTCTCCGGCAGCCGGTCCAGGGGGAACCAACGCCAGTCGCCGACGCGTTCACCGGGCTGGTCGCCCGCCTCTCCGTGCCAGGCCGTCACCCGGGTGGCCACGGTGAGCCGTACGACACCGTCGACGTGGTCCAGGAGCGTGCCGAGGAGCCGTACGTCGGCCGGGCGGGCGTCGATCCCGGTCTCCTCACGAAGCTCCCGCACGACCGTCTCCGGGAACGACTCGCCGGGTTCCACCGTGCCGCCGGGCAGCTCCCAGGTGCCCCTGCGGTGCCGGCCCAGCAGCAGCCCGCGAGGGCCGTACAGGATGGCGCCGA
Organism: Streptomyces sp. Q2; assembly: GCF_056820935.1. NCBI lineage: Bacteria > Bacillati > Actinomycetota > Actinomycetes > Kitasatosporales > Streptomycetaceae > Streptomyces > Streptomyces sp. Q2. The sequence continues at coordinate 55,157 of NZ_JBXEJE010000017.1, forward strand.
CACCGATCGCCGCGTGGGGGACCGGCGGGCGGGAAGTGCGGGGGCGGGAGGAGACGCGGACGGGGCGGGTCGCCCGGAAGACCCGGTAGGAGGCGTGGTTGCCCTCGTCCGGCGAGTCGAGGACGTCGACCCGCTCGACCCGCAGACCGTGCTCGGCGAGCAGGCCGGACCAGAGCTCCGGGGTGAGGACCCACATCCGTACGGTCGTCTCGCCGCCGCCGGCGAGCGGCAGGATCTCGGGCCGGGACGTGACGACGGACGAGGGACCGTCGCCGTGCGAGTTGGTGTGCAGCACGGTGAAACACAGCGTCCCGCCGGGCCTGAGCGCGCCGGCCAGGGCGGGCAGCAACCGACGGGGATCGATGTATGGCACGGCGTTGACGGAGTAGATGACGTCGTACGGCTCGGCCGCACGCAGGTGCTCGACGGCGTCGGCCTCGACGAGTCGCAGGCCGGACAGCGAACCGTAGCGGGCGCGGGCCCGTTCGCACTGACTCGGCGAGGAGTCGACCGCGTCCACGCGGGCGCCATGGGCGCGGACGAGATGCGCGGCGTGCCGGGCGGGGCCGCAGCCGAGGTCGAGGACGCGGCGGCCCGACAGCTCCCCGAGGATCTCGTCCCCCGGACCGGCACCCCGAAAGCCCCAGTCGATCCGCTCCACCTCCGGCAACACGGTGCCCCGCCGCAGGTGATGGGATCCGTACGCGTGCCACGCCTCGGCGTTGACCGACTCGGCACTCTCGGGGCCGAGGGGGTGCGGGCCGGTCACGCGGCGGCCGTGGCGGTGAGGACGCGTACGTTCCCCAGCCCTTCTCGCCGGGCCCCGCAGCAGGGGCCCGGCACCCGCTCCCCGGGACCGGGCGCGGTCCCGGTCCCGGTCTGCTGCGGTCCGGTCATGGAGCGGCCTCCCCTGGTCGGCTTACAGTCGGCGGCCTGCGACGGTGACGACGCCGATGGCCTTCGCCGCCGTGGTGTTGTCGTACACCACGGCACCGGTGGACTTCTTCCAGATCTCGATCCGGAAGGTGTCCGGGCCGTCGGTGGCGGTGATACGGAAACCGTAGCCAGCCGTACCGCCCACCGTCCCGGATCCCTGGTAAACGGCTCGGGTTCCGGTGACCACCAGCCAGTCGGAGCCGGTGGAGCGGAACTTCAGCCGGGCGGCGCCGAAGTCGAAGGTCGCCGTCCCGGACGGGACGGTGGCGCCCTTCTTGTAGTCGGCGGCGAAGGAGAAGGCGGCAAGGCCGGTCAGCGCGGGCCCGGCCGGGTAGGCGCCCGCCGGCGAGGTCATGACACCGACTCCGGACGCGGGGCCGGCGCCGCGGTCGTAGACGACCAGCTCGGGCAGGGTCGTACGGTCCGACCCGCCGTCGTCGTCGGTCACCGTGACCTCGGGCCGGCGGATGCCCGCCGAGGCGTAGGTGTGGGCGGCCGTGCAACCGGAGGCGGTGACGGTGCCTGCCGTCGGCTCGGTGCCGTCCTTCCAGTCGACCGCGCAGGTGTGGGTGTCACCCGTACCGGGGTCACCGAACGTGGTGGTGACGACCGTGCGACTGCCCGCCGCGACGGGTGACTTCGGGCCCTGGGCGGAGGTGATCGCCGGTGCCGCGTTGGCGACGGTGACGGTGGCCGTGTCGCTGCTGCGGCCGCCGGTGAGGGCGACCTCGTAGGTGCCGTTGTCCGTGCAGGTGATCGTGGTACGGGCCGCCCCGGCGTCCGCGAACGTGCAGGGCGCGCCCTGCTGGACCGTCCACTTCGGGCCGCCCGCACCCGAGACGGTGCCGTCGATCCGGATCGCGTCGCCCTCGGTGCCGTCGGCGTCGGGGCCCGCGTGGACGACGGTCACCGGGTCGATGCTCGTCAGGGTCGGGACGACCTTCTTGATCAGGCCGTCCGCGTCGAACTCCAGCTTGTCGATGGTGGTTTCGCGGTGGGTGCCGTCACCGCCGGGGATGGCGAAGCGGTGGTAGGCGATGTACCAGTCGTCGGTGCCGGGGACGTGGACCACCGAGTGATGGCCGGGGCCCTTGATGCCGAGCGAGAGGTCCTTCTCCAGGATGATGCCGCGCTTGGTCCAGGGGCCGGTGGGGGAGGGGCCGGTGGCGTAGGCGACGCGGTAGTTCTCGTCGCGGGTGTCGTTCTCCGACCACATGAAGTAGTAGGTGCCCTTGCGCTTGACGACGAAGGAGCCCTCGTTGTAGCCGCTCGGGGTGATGTTCTTGATCTTCGTGGCGTCGAGGGACGTCATGTCGTCGTTCAGCGGGACCACGTAGGCGCGGCCGTTGCCGAAGTAGAGGTACGACGTGCCGTCGTCGTCGGTGAAGACCGCCGGGTCGATCATCTGGCCGGTCAGCTGGCCCGCCTTGAGCAGCGGCCGGCCGAGCGGATCCTTGAACGGGCCGGTGGGCGAGTCGGAGACCGCGACGCCGATGTTGGCGTCGGCGCTGAAGTAGAAGTAGTACTTCCCGTTCTTCTCGGCCATCGTCGGCGCCCAGGCCCGGCTGTCCGCCCAGCTGACGTCAGGTCCCAGGTCGAGGATGACGCCGTGGTCCTTCCAGTGGACCAGGTCGGTGGAGGAGTACGCCTTGAACTGCGTGCCGCTCCAGCCCGGGAAGCCGTCGGTGGTCGGGTACAGGTAGAAGGTGTCGCCGAACCTGACGATGTTCGGGTCGGCGTTGAGCCCCGGCAGGACCGGGCTCTTCATCACCAGTGCCGTGACCGTCCAGGTGCGCTTGGCGCCGTCCGAGCCGGTCACCTCGTACGTCACCGGCTCGGTGAAGTCGTGCAGCGTGCCGGAGGCCGGGCTGATGGACGCGCCGTGGGCGAGGGCGAACTCCGGTGCCAGGGCCGTGAGATCGCTGCCCTCGGCCAGCGGGAGGGTGATCCTGCTGTCCGCGTCGTCGACGATCGCGTCGGTCTTCAGCGCGGGGTGGGTCGCCGCGGCGATGCCCGTGGTGTTGCCGCTCAGCTCCAGGACCTCGGTCGGCGACAGGGCCCGGTTGTAGATCCGGAAGTCGTCGACCTCGCCGCCGAAGTAGGGGTCGGGGGAGTACAGGGACTTGCCGATGTAGCCGGAGTAGCCCTTGGAGGAGTCGTAGAGCTCGGACGGCTTGATGGTGACCCCGGTGGCCCGGGCCGCCTCGATGCCGTCCACGTAGAGGACCGCCGTCTCGGTCGCGCTGTTCACGGTGACGGTCACGTGCTGCCACTTGCCGGCGGTGAGCGGTGAGCCCGCCGTCATCTGCTTCTCGCCCGACCAGGTGGCCTTCGTGATCGCCGAGAAGAGCTTGCCGCCGCCGTTGGAGGGGGAGGCGAAGAGGTACTTGTTGTTGTCCGGGCCCAGGCCGAAGAGCCACTGGAAGTTGTCCCCGCCCTTCCACTTGACGTGGGTGGAGACGGTCACGCTGTCGGCGTTCTTCAGGACGCCGTTGGGAATCCTGACGTACGGCGAGGTGGTGGAGCTGCTCGTACCGCCGGACATCTTGAACGAGCCGCCGTCCACGCCGGTCCCGAAGTCGGGCGTGCGCACGTACGTGCCGTGGTAACCGTGGCCGCTGGAGTCGCGGGCGATGTTCCCGCCGGTCTCGTCGAAGCCGTAGTCCAGGAGCAGGTCGGCGGGTACGTCGGGGCCTTCGGCGGAGACCGTGACCTCGGCGTTCAGGGTGATTCCCTCGGGCAGGGTGCCCGTCACCGTGAAGGTGCCGGCCTGTGCGTACGCGGATTCCGGTACGGCCGCCCAGTCCACGGAGACGGGACGCTCGACGCCGTCGGCGTACTTCGCGATCACGGTGGCCGGCAGGACCGGCGCTTCACCGATCCGCGTCTTCACCGCGGTGTCCTCGACGCTCTCGACGAGCTGGTCGGGCTGGTAGGCGCGCAGCAGGCGGTCGTACTCGGCCTGGGTGACCGGGAGCACGGTGCCGTGGCGCGGCTTGGCGGGCAGGTCGTAGCCGGTGGAGGGGGTCCAGGCGCCGGAGGCGAGGTCCGTCGTCTCGAAGGGCAGATAGCCGCGGCCACCGAACTCGTCGAGGAACGCGTACCACTTCTCCTCGGTGTTGGACTTGAACACCAACGGACCTTCGGCGGCGTTCATCGCGCCCTTGCCGATGCCCTCGGCTACCGCGGTCCAGGACGTGTTCAGGAGCGAGTCGCTCTTCTCCTCGAAGATGAACTTGCTGTTGGGCGTCGAGGAGGTGTTGTTCCGCTCGTCCTTCGACAGACGGAAGTACGTGCCGTCGTGCTGGATCACCGTGGAGTCGATGACCGAGTAGCCGCGGTCGATCCACACCTTGGGCTCGCTGAAGGTGTGGAAGTCGCGGGTCGTCGCGTACATCATGCGGTTGTACGTGTCGCCGGAGTGCGCCTCGTTGTCGTACAGCTTCGAGGCCCAGAAGACGACGTACTCGCCGCGCTGCGCGTCGTAGAACGCCTCGGGCGCCCAGGTGTTGCCCGCGCTGTCGGGGGAGACCTTCACCAGGCGCTGGTCGGTCCAGTGCACGAGGTCGGTGGACTCCCACACCATGATCGACTTGCTGCCGGTGCGCTGGGAGGCGTCCCAGTCGCCGTTGCCGTAGATCCTGAGGTCGGTGGCGATCTGGTAGAACTTGTCGCCCTCGGGGGAGCGGATGATGAACGGGTCGCGCAGGCCCTTCTCGCCGAGCGTGGAGGTCAGGACCGGCTTGCCGTCGTTCAACTCCCGCCACTTCAGGGGGTCGTTGCCCTTGCTGAGGGCGGCGTAGAGCTGCTCGCCGTCGGAGGTGCCTTCGCCGGTGAAGTAGCTGAACATGTAGCCCTTGAGGGCCTGCTTCGCGGGGAGTTCGGGGACCTTGGCGGTGAGGGTGCGGGTGGTCTTCGCCTCGCCCTTGGTGACGGTCGCGGTCAGGTCGACGGTGGTGGCGCCGTCGCCGTGCGCGGGGCGGTGGACCGTGCCGTCGGCGGCGACCACGTCCGGCCGCGCGGAGGTCCAGGTGACGTGGGTGCCGTAGGTGCCGTCCGCGGGGAGGGTGAGGTTGCCACGCACGTCGTCGAGGTTGTGGACGGTCAGTGCCTCGGCGGCCTGCCGGGTGGCGGTCTCGTCGTCGAAGGAGGCGAGGACCGTGACGTCGAAGGACCTGGTGTCGGTGACGGTGCCCTTCTTGAGGGTCGCCGTGAGCGTGGCGTGGCCGTCCGGCTGGCCGGCGGCGGGGCGGGTCACCTTGCCGGTCTCGGACACGACTGCAGTGTTGTCGCTCGCCCAGCTGACCGAGGAGCCGCCGGCGGGGCCGGTCTTCGGCAGGTCGAGGTCGGCGGTGACCGCGGTGGTGTCGCCGAGGGTGAGGGCGGCCTTGTCGTCGGTGACGCCCTGGGTGGCCACCGGGAGGGCGAGTTGCTCGACCTCGGTACCGGCGAGCGCCCGGTCGTACATCCGGAAGTCGCGGATCCGGCCCTTGAACAGTTTGTCGCCGGAGTACACGGACTTGCCGATGTAGTTGGCGGTGGTGCTGCCGGACCCGATGGCGCCGGGGGTGATGGTGACCGAGGTGTTGCGGGCCACCTCGACGCCGTCCTCGTAGAGGACGCCGGTGCTGCCGGTCTGCGTGTAGGTGACGTGCTTCCACACGGCGCGGGTCAGGTTGTGGGAGTCGGCGGGCCTGGTGGTCTGCTCCGTCGACCAGTTGCCGGTGGCGATGGAGGTGCGGAAGGAGTTGCCGGTGGTGAACAGGTAGCCGTTGCCGTTGCCGCCGCTGGTGTTGCCGAAGCCGTAGAGGAAGTACGGGGTGCTCTGGGCGGAGTCGATCCGCACGTCCATCGAGACGGTGATCGCGTTCATGCCCTTCATGACGTCGTCCGGCACCTTGATGTAGGTGTCGGACCCGTTGAAGGCGAGTCCCTGACCGGAGGGCGACCAGCCGGCGGAGCCGTTGACCGTGCCCGTCCGGCCGTGGCCGGAGGCGTCGGTGGCGGTGGAGCCCGAGGCGGCGTCGAGCGGGTACCAGAGGGCGAGGCCGTCGGTGATCTCGGCGGCGCCGGCGGTCGGTGCCGCCTGAGCGGGGCCGGCGGGACCCGCGAGTCCCAGCAGCAGTGACGCGGCGGTGAGCCCGGCGAGAGGGCCCGCCCAACGTCTCGCGCGGGCGCGCAGTCGTGCGATGTGCGTCATGTGGAGTTCCCCTGCTGAGACACGGTTGACGAAGGGGCCTCGGCCAGGGGCGCCCCGCTGTTTCGGCTGTGTGACGTCGTGTTGCGAGAGTGTCAATCGGGGTGTGGGGCAGCGTCAAGAGGTTTCGAACAATGTCCGACAGGCCGAACGTCCCCGTGGGGAGAGACCGTTGGACGCTCTGGGCCGGAAGCGGATCGGTGTCAGGCCGGCCGCACCAGGCCGGACTCGTAGGCGAACACCACGGCCTGGACCCGGGCGCGGGCGCCGATCTTGCCGAGGATGTTGCTGACGTGGGACTTCACCGTGGTCGGGGCGATCGACAGCCGCGCGGCGATCTCCGTGTTGGACCAGCCGGAGGCGACGGCGATCAGCACGTCGCGTTCGCGTCCGGTGAGCCGGTCGAGTCCGGCCTCCCGCTCGGTGGGACGGGAGGGGCGTTGTTGACGTACGGCGTCGATGAGCGCGCGGGTCAGGCCCGGGGTGATGACGGCGTACCCGGTGGCGACGATGCGGACGGCCGCGGTCAGTTCGTCCGGGGTGGCGTCCTCGAGGAGGAACCCGCGGGCTCCCGCGCGTAGGGCCGCCTGGGCCTGCCTGTCGAGGCCCGCGCTGGTCAGGGCCAGAACCTGCGGCGGGTTCCGCACGGCTGCGACGGCATCGGACGGGCCGGCCAGGGTGGGGGGCCGGGTGATGCGGCGGATGGCCTCGATGCCGCCGCTCTCGGGGACGCGGGCGTCCATCAGGACGACGTCGGGGCGCAGTTCGGCGCTCATGCGGACCGCCTCGAAACCACCGGACGCCTCACCGACGACCGTCAGGTCGGGCTGGGCCGCCAGGAGCATCCGGAAGCCGAGGCGCTGCAGCGCCTGATCGTTGACCACGAGTACGGAAGTCATGCCGGGTGTGCCCCTCTCACGTCTGAACGAAACGGTTTCGTTCACATGGAAAGGCTAGTCCTGACCTCTATCGAAACGGCGGCGTTTCTGTTGTGGCGTGGGTCACATTTCGGGAGCCAGTGGACTCCGTCAGGCCGCGCTTTCGGGGCGCCCCGCGGTGCAGGGGCGTCCCGAGCGCGATCCACGAGCGTTCAGTGGTAGGCGTGGACGACCGCGTGACCCTTGCCGCGGCCGATCATCCACTTGTTGACCGGCGTGGTGATCAGGAAGGCGACCGCGAAGCCGCCCAGCAGGGCCGACCAGAACAGTCCGTCGGAAAGGTGGGCGTCCATCGCGCCGGGGGTGAGGGCGATGATGCCGTTGTCGACCAACTCCATCACGGCGATGGAGACGGTGTCGGCGGCGAGCGCGACCTTGATCGCCGTCCTGAGGTCCAGGCCGGCCCGGCGGACGGCGAACAGCGTGAAGGAGTAGCCGAAGAGGAACGCGAGCGCGATCGCCAGAACCATGGTGGGCACGTTGCCCCACATCAGGGCGGTGCCGATGACCATGCCGAGGATCTCGCCGATGGCGCAGCCGGTAAGGCAGTGCAGGGTCGCCTTTGCGGCCATTGCCCAGGACGCTCCGCCCGGCGAGCCGTGGTCGGCGTGACCGTGGCCGGCGTGACCGCGGTGGCTCTCGTGGGCGGCGTGGTGGTGCGCGGTGCCGGTCTCGTGAGCGGTGTGGTCCATGACCTTCTTCCCCATTTCCGGTCCGGTGTGGCCCGTCTTCTGGGCTTACGGTCACCAACCATATACCCCCAGGGGGTATTCCCTCAAGGGAGTGACGCCTCGGTCGCTGCCTCAGTGCGAAGGTGTTGACCGGTCCCGGGGCGGGGCGCGGCAGTCCCGCGTACACGCCGCCGTCGCGCACGGTCGAGTCCGCGGTACGGAGCCGACGGCGGTGCTCGCCGTGCCGCCACGGCGACGGCACGGTTGCCGGTCCGGCCGACCGGACGGGAGGCGGAGGGCGCCGAGGCCGGTCGCCACGGAGCACGGGAAGGGGCAGCTGCCTCGTCCTCAACAACGACTGCGGGAGCGTCGAGGCCTGCTTGGAACCGGGAGCAGGGCCCGGGGGCAGGGGAACAGGGGGCAGGGGACCGCGGCTCAGGCCTCGTGGGACAGGGGACAGGGGGCCGCGGCACAGGCCTCGTCGGTCATGGGCGCCATCATCCCGGCCTCGCCGTGGTCCTTCCGCGTGCCCGTGGTGCCGAGGTGAAAGGTGTGGCCGTGCAGGTGCGTCGGATGCCACATCGGCGCGTGCCGGCGCCGCTTACGGCCGGGGCGTGTGCGGGCCGTGAGCGGGGCGGTGGCCACGGTGGTGCGGCGGCTGTGCCGCGCCGGCGGGCTGTCGGGGGCCTCCCGATGGGCCGGCGGCACTGGGCCGCACACCGGTCAGCGTGACGGTGACGAGGCGGTGCACCGCGGCCTCGGAGGGCAGGTCGCCGGCCGCGGTGAGGGCGTGCAGGCAGTAGCTCGCGAGTTCGCCGGGCGCGATGTCGTCGCGGACGTCGCCGGTCTTCGCCGCGTCGGCCAGCAGGCCTTCCACCATGCCGTGGAGCCGCTGCTGCGCCTGGGTGATCTGCCGGTCGCGGTGCAGGAACGCCGCCAGGTCGCCGTCGTGGTGTCCGCGGGCCGCCCGGGAGATGACGGCGAACGCCCTCAGCACGGCTTCCAGGCGCTCTCCGGGCCCCTCGGCTCGGTCGCGGACCTCGGCCAAGTGGTCGAGGTGATGGCCGATCTGCCGCTCGTGCCAGGCGAGCAGGATCGACTCGACGTCCGGAAAGTACTTGTACAGCGTCGCGCGGCCGATGCCGGAGTCCTTGGCGATCCGGGACATCGTCACCGCCGTCAGTCCGTGCTCGGCGACCAGTGCCGCGGTGGTTTCCAGGACCGCGGTGCGCACGGCGGCGCGGTGCGCGTCGATCGTCTCGTTCCACAGCTTGGGCACCGCCTCAGCATACGGTCCGGCGGCATGGCGACACTGTGCATTGACAGAGACACTGTGTCTCGATAAAGCTGAGGCCGTCAGGCCCTCTTGGACAGCGCACGCACCGGGCGACACCCGCCCCGCCGGGCCGAACGAAAAGGAACGCCATGCCAACCGCCGAAGCCCGCGTCGAGACCGGACGACCCAGCCGGTACCTCATCCAGCTCTGCAAGCACTTCTCCACCAAGGGCCGGCACCTCGGCCACCGGCTCCACTCCCACTCGGGGGGTGACGGGCAGGCGCTCCGTGACATGCGGGCGGTGGCCGAGCAGGCACGGGTCGAGTGGTCCGACACCGAGGGTCAAGTCGACCTGCCCTGGGGGCAGATCGCCCTGCGGACCGGCCCGGGTGCGCTGATGCTGCGCGTCGAGGCCGACCAGGAGGACGACCTGCGGCGGCTGCAGGATCTGGTCGCCGGGCACGTCGAGCGGTTCGGCCGGCGCGACGGACTGCGGGTGAACTGGCAACAGGCCGAACCTCCCGCCGAAGCTCCCCGAGCCGCAGCTGCCCTCGGTCGCGGGCCCGGCCCGGGCCGACCCGCCCGGGGGCGGCGCGNGCAGGATCTGGTCGCCGGGCACGTCGAGCGGTTCGGCCGGCGCGACGGACTGCGGGTGAACTGGCAACAGGCCGAACCTCCCGCCGAAGCTCCCCGAGCCGCAGCTGCCCTCGGTCGCGCCACGGCGCCGGAACGAGGCGCCGTGGCGAGCCGAGGGCACCTCAAGGTGACGGGCCTCGTGGCCGTCGTCGTCCTCGTCCTCGCCGTCCACGTGGGACTCGGCGGTGTCCTCCTGTCCAACTGGCGGTGGACCGGCTGGGCCGTCGGCGGCCTTCTGGCCGCCGTCGTGCTGAAGGTCACGCTCCTGGGCGGCTTCGCCGTCCGTCACGGCCGAGCCTCGAAGGGCCGCTGAACAGCGGGTGGCGGCCAGGACGTGCTGGGCGCCGACAGTCGTGAGCGCCCGGGGCCGGCTTCCCGACACGGTGGCCGGTCTTCCACGTCCTCCTGCCGTCGTCGGCGTGCGGTCGTGCGGGCGCCGGCGTGAACGCCGCGGAGCCCGGACG
>NZ_JBXEJE010000017.1:65449-193099 GCF_056820935.1 Streptomyces sp. Q2
CCAGGCCGGCGGCGCGAGCCGAACGCTCGGCTCGCGCTCCGTCTGCTCAGAGCCGGTCGAGGATGCCCTGCAGTTCCTTGACCTCGGCGGACTGACCCTTGACGATGTCGCCCGACATCTTCACGGCGTCGGCGTTCTTGCCGTTCTTCTGCTCGTCCTGGGCCATGCTGATCGCCCCGTTGTGGTGCTCGATCATCATCTCGGCGAACATCTTGTCGAACTCGGCACCCTTCATGGACTTGAGGTGCCCCATGTCCGCGGCGGACATCATGCCGCCGCCGCTGCCGTGGTCCATGCCGGGCATGGATCCCGCGGAGGTCGGCTTCTTCCAGGACTCCAGCCAGCCCGTCATCGTCTTGATCTCCGGGGCCTGAGCCTTCTCGATCTTCGCCACGATGTCCTTGAGCTCCGCGTCGGAGGCCCGGCCGCCGGCGAGTCCGGCCATCTCCAGGGCCTGCTCGTGGTGCGGGATCATCATCTGCGCGAAGGTGACGTCCGCGTCGTTGAAGCTCGCGGAGCCGGCCTCGGCGGTTGCCGACACGGAGCTGTTGCCGCTGCCGTGGGCCATGCCGCTCATGTCGTCGTCGCCGCAGGCGGAGAGGAACAGCGCGCCGGCCGCTACGACGCCTACGACGGCGGCGGTGCGGCGGACGGGCTTGCGGCGCGGGGCATGCGTGAAGGCAGTCATGGTCAATTCACCTCGTGTGGTCGGTTCTTCGGCTGTTTCGGCGTACGCGAAGTCGCGGGTACGCACCTGGTGCGCGCCCGCGAGAGCGGTTCGGCCTACAGCCGCAGAACTGACAAACGGGTGAGATCGGGTCCGCGTGGCGGTGGACTGGGCCGCGGCATCGCGGTGATCTGGGAGAGAAGCTCCGCCAGCCGTCCCTGGTGACGGGCGAGCGCCGACCTGAGGAGCGCGAGGAGCACCCACGCGCCGAACAGGACCGCCACGCACAGCGAGAGCATGTCCATGGCCATGGCGGGTTCGTGCGAGGACGACGACCCGGCCGTTTGCGCCGCGTGACCGTCCGTGCCCCGGTCGGCGGGAGCGCTCATCGCGTCGTGGCCCGAAGCTGCCGTATCCATCGCGGCCGAGTGGGACGCGGTGCTCATGGTGGAGTGGGCCGAGTCGCTGGGGTGTCCCATGCCGTGCATCGCGAAGATGCCGAGGGCGGTCACGACGACGAGCAGGAGGTGCCCGAGGGCTCCTCCTGCACGTACGTACCCGCTGACCTTCACACCGACTCCGTCACTGGCCGTTCTGGATCTGCTCCACCGACAGTACCGAAGGGTTCCGGGCCGTGCTGTGTGAGGGGCCGTTTTCCACTGAACTACTTAGCTGGTTAGTGTGATGGCCTTACTGGACGAGCTCCCGTGACCTCTGCCGTCATGCGTCCTGTCCGCGGCCCGCCAGAAGCGGTTGCTGATGGATTCCGCCCGTGTTCAGGTCCCATGCCTCGACGGCGAAGTCGGTGCCGCCGGTGCCTGTCGTGTGGGCTTGCAGTCGCCAGGGGGCCTCGCCGAGCGGGTAGAACCTGAGGGTGAGGACCTGGCCGGAGGCGAGGTAGATCTCGGCGATCGAGCCGTCCACGACGATGCGTAGCTCGACGGGGGTGCCGGGGATCGCCGCGGCCGGGCAGGGGAGCGGGTACGCACCCGCTCGGGCTCGTGGGTCCAGCGATGCGTGGCCGCGGTCGACGGTGAGTCGGCCGGCGGCGGGGTCGAGGGTGATGTCAAGGTGTTCGCCGCCGTCCGCGGAGGTGAGCAGGCGCAGGCCGCTGGTGCCGGACGGGTCCGGGACCAGGACGGCGGTGAGGTCGAAGGTGCGGCTGACCTGCCCCAGTTCGACCGCCTCGGTCCTGGTCACGCGTCCGGTGCGGTGCAGTACGCGCTCGCCGCGCAGGGCGAGCAGTTCGCGGGCGGGGCGCTGGGCGAGCGTGCCGTCGTCGGCCAGGGTCACCTCGCGCGGGAGGGTGAGAACACCTGCCCATCCCGCCTCGTGCACCCAGGAGTTGTCTCGGGCCTCCCACGACCAGCCCCACAGCAGCCACCGGTCTTCCCCGGGGGCCTTCAGCAGGGCGGGGGCGTAGAAGTCCGGGCCGTGGTCCAGGCGTAGGGAAGCGTCCGCCGTGAAGCGGCCCTGTTCCTCACGTCCTGTGTGGACCGTGACATGGGACGGGCCGTCCCGCGGGTCCCAGTCGCTGACGATCAGGACGCCGCGGTCGCCGAACGTCGCGTACTGAGGGCATTCCCAGCCCGCCGGGTCGGCGTCGGCACCGGCGCCGCCGGCGGCGAAGGGGCCTTGGTAGGCCCAGTTCTCCAGGTCGTCGGACTCGTAGAGGAGCGCGGCGCCGCGGCCGTCGGCGAGTGCCGCGCCGACCAGCATCCGCCAGCGGCCGTCCTGCTGCCAGACGTACGGGTCCCGGTACATGGTCGTGTCCGTGGGCGGCTCGGGGATGAGCGGCTCGCGGCGCTTGGCCCAGGTGAGTCCGCCGTCGTGCGACTCGGCGGTGGTGACCGGTTGCCACCAGCGGCCGTTGCGGTTCGCGGAGTAGAAGGCCAGCATCCGGTCGGCGACGGAGACCGCGTTGCCGGAGTAGCAGCCGTCGGCGTCGTCGCCGCCGGGGGTGGGGGAGAGGGCGACCGGGAGCAGCTCCCAGGTGATCAGGTCGGGGCTGCGGAAGTGGCCCCAGTGGATGTTCGCGTGCTGCGGGCCGTGCGGGTTGTGCTGGAAGAACACGTGGTAGTGGCCGTCGTGGAAGACCAGCCCGTTGGGGTCGTTGAGCCAGTGGCGAGGCGGGCGCAGGTGTACGGCGGGCAGGTGGGGGTCGGCGGGCGGCGTGGGCACACGGGGCCTTTCGAAGGGTGCGCGAGGCACAGGGGGGGGTGGCAGAACCAGTGGGGACGGGGGGACGGCGGGGGTCAGCCCTTGACGCCACTGGAGGCGATGCTGCTGACGAAGGCCCGCTGGAAGGCGACGAACAACGCGAGCACCGGCACGGTGATCATCGACGAGTAGGCCATGACCTCGCCCCAGGAGGGATTGAGCTGGAAGAAGTAGTCGATGCCGACCATGACCGGCCGCAACTGCTCGCTCTGGACGACCATGAGCGGCCACAGATAGGCGTTCCACATCGGCAGGAAGGCCAGGATGGCGACCGTGGCGATCGCCGGACCCGACAGGGGCATCACGATGCGCCGGTAGATGCCGAACCAGCTCGCCCCGTCGATGACCGCCGCTTCGTCGAGTTCCTTGGGGATGCTCTGGAAGTACTGGTGGAACAGGAAGATGAACATGGCATTGGCGACGAAGGGCAGGATCTGCACCTGGTAGGTGTCCAGCCAGCCTTCGGTCACGACGAGCCGGCCGTCGTTCAGCTGCAGCCAGGGCAGTTTGTTGACCCACCACACCATCGGCAGGGCGAAGGTCTCGAACGGCACGATCAGCGTCGCGATCACGGCGGTGAGGACGACCTTCTTGCCGCGCCACCTCATCCGGGACAGGGCGAACGCAGCGAGGCTGTTGATGAAGATGCTCAGCGCCACGGTGATGACGGAGATCCCGACGGAGTTGAGCAGGAACCGGATGGCGGGCACCCGGTCGAAGACCCCGGTGTAGTTGTCCAGGGACAGGTGGCCGACCGGCAGGAACGCCTTGATGCCGTCCAGGTCGCCGAAGATCTGCTGGTCGGGCTTGAACGACGACACCAGCATGAAAACGATCGGGAACGCGAAGAACAGCGCGAGCGCGACGCGCGCTACCTGCAGGCCGACCCGGCGCAACGAGGGCCGGAGGCGACGGCCCTCCGGGCGTGCGGGAGCAGAGGACACGGGAGCAGGGGATACGGAGGTCATGTCAGTCCTTCTCCCGGGTGAGGAAGCGCTGGACGAGGGAGACGGCCAGCACCAGAACGAAGAAGACGAGGGAGATCGCGGACGCGTATCCGGTCTGCTGCTGGCTGTATCCGGTCCGCACGGCCTGGTAGACGACCGTGCTGGTGGAATCCAGGGGCCCACCTTGCGTCATCACGCTGACCTGGGTGAACAGGGCGAACGCGTTGATGGTGATGGTGATGAGCACGAACGTGCGGGTGGCGCTGAGGCCGGGCCAGGTCACGTGCCTGAAACGCATCCAGCGGGTGGCCCCGTCGATGTCGGCCGCCTCGTACAGGTCCTGCGGAATGGTCTGAAGGCCGGCCAGCCAGATGACCATGTGGAAGCCGACGCCCTGCCAGACCGACATGAGGATGATGGCGGGCATGGCCGTGGACGGGTTGTTCAGCCAGTCCGGACCGTGCACCAGGCCGAGGGTGACGCGGGAGATGATCTCGTTGACCAGGCCGGTCTTCTGGTACAGCAGCGTCCACAGGATCGAGACCACGACCATCGAGGTGACGACCGGGAGGAAGTAGACGGTGCGGAAGAAGTTGACGCCCTTGACCTTGGCGTTGACGAGCACGGCCAGCACGAGCGCCAGGCCGCCCTGCAGCGGGACGACGACAGCGGCGAAGTAGAAGGTGTTGCGCAGTGACTTGTAGAACAGCGGGTCGTCCAGCAGGACGCGGAAGTTCTGCAGACCCGTGAATCGGGCCGGGTTCGGGGACACCAGGCGGGCGTTGGTGAACGCCAGCGCGAAGGCCAGCGCCACGGGGATGACGATGAACATCACCAACAGGAAGACGGCGGGGCTCACCATGCCGAGTGCGGTGAGGCTCTCTCGGCGCCGTGCGCGTCCCCGCGTCGCGCGTAGGGTCGGCGGGGCGTCGGCGACGACGTCGGGATGGGTGGACATTGGCGGCATTGTGCTGCTCATGGGGCATCCAGGCAGGTACAGGTCCCGGCGGAGGCGGAGGCGCTGAACCGCCGCCGTCCGCCGGAACGGGCGGACGCGGTCAGCTGCCGGTGGAGTAGCCGCTGGTCGACAGGTTGTTGTCGATCTCGCTGACGGCCTGGTCGAGGGCGCCCTTGACGTCGGCGCCGGCCAGGATGTCCCGAGCCGTCTTGGAGAACACCGTGGAGATGTAGGGGTAGGCCGGGGTGACCGGCCGGACCACCGCGAACTTCTGCGCTTCCTTGAGGAAGACGTTGAACTGACCGCCCGGTTCGTAACCCTTCACCTGTGCCGCTGCCGCGTCGGTGGCGGCGATGGTGTTGGTGGCCTTGGCGAAGTCCACGAAGTACTTCGTCTGCCGGGAGAAGTTCAGGTAGGCCTGCGCGCCTTCCTTGTTGGAGCAGGTCGAGCTCATGCCCCACTGCCAGGAAGCTCCGCCGATCTTCGGCCCGTCGCCGAAGTCGACCGGCGGCAGGATGGCCAGGTCGCTGCCGAACTTGTCGGTGTTGGCCTGGGCCGACCAGCTGCCGTCCCACTGGATGGCGGTCTTGCCGTTGCGGAAATCGTCGGCGGGGCTCTTGCCGGACTTCTGCGGCGCGTAGCCCTTCGTCACCAGCGAGCGGAACCACTTGCCCCACGCGACGGCCTTCTCGCCGTTCAACGCGCCCTTGGCGGTCTGGTACGCCGAGCGGTCGATCAGGTCGCCGCCGAAGCTCTGCAGCATCGGGGAGTAGGCGTACGGCCACCACTCGCCGGGGTTGCCGGTGCCGAGGTCCAGCGCGTTCCTGAACGTGCCGCCCGCCTTGATCTTGGCGAGCGCGTCCATGAACTCGCCCTGGGTCCAGGGCTTGTCGAGGGTGGGGACGCGGATGTCGTACTTCTTCAGCACGGACTTGCGGGAGTACATGGTCAGCGCGACGTCGTAGAAGCCGAACCCGTAGGTCTTGTCCTGGTACGTGGCGACCGTACTGGGCAGCTGGTCCTTCACGGCGACCTGCCCCTTGGACAGGTCCAGCGGCGCGAGGTACCCGCCCCAGGCCCAGTTCGGGACATTGGGCCCGTCGACGTCGAGGATGCACGGCAGCTTCTTGGCGGAGGCGGCGGCCACCACCGAGTCGTTGTAGGAACCCTGCGGGAACGCCTGGATCTTGACCTTGTACGTGCTCTGACCGGCGTTGAAGTCCTTGACGATCCGCTTCACGACGCCGTACTCGGCGGCGTTGCCGGCGTTGTGCGTCCACAGGGTCAGCGTGTTGCCGTCGGCGCCCGACGAGCCGGTGCCCCCGCTGCCTCCGCATCCGGCCACCAGTACCGCCGCGGACAGGGCGGCTACACTCGACACCGCGAGGCGCCTGGTTCTTGATTCGACTGGGTTCACTGGGTTCCTCCAATTTCACTGGGCACGGTCCTGGCAGACCGTGCCGGGCGGCCGGTGATGACGGCCGCCTGTATCGGTGGTGCTTCGCCGTCTCCGAGGTCAGAGTCGGGGCGGCGAAGCGACCGAGGCCCGTGCCACGAGCGGGCAGGACAGCTCTTCCTGTGCGGCCGGGCCGGTGGCCTGGTCGGATGCGGCGGTGAGCGCGAGCAACCGCGCGACGGCGCGCGCCCCCATCTCGTAGTGCGGCAGGGCGACGGTGGTCAGAGCGGGAAACAGGCCGTCGCAGATCAGTTCCTGGTTGTCGAAGCCGATGACCGACACGTCCGCGGGGATCGACATCCCCAGTTCGGCGGCGGCACGGTAGGCGCCCATCGCCATGCGGTCGTTGAAGCAGAACAGCGCGGTGGGCCGGGGTGTCGTGCGCAGCAGCGCGAGTGCCGCCCGATACCCGCCGGCGGCGTCGGAGGTGGCGGTCACCACCAGCCGGGGGTCATCGGCGATGTCCGCCTCGGCGAGGGCACGGCGGTAGCCCTCCAGGCGTCCGTGGGTGGCCGGAATGTCGTCGACGTTGTTGACGAAGCCGATCCGGCGGTGGCCGTGACGCAGCAGTTCACGCACCGCCGTCGTCCCGCCCTGTACCTCGTCCGGCACCACCGAGGGCACGGTGGCATCGTCCGAGCGGGCGTCCAGCAGCACCGTGGGCACCGAGCGAAGCCGCTCCGGGACCTCCACGACCCGGTGGTACATCGACGCGTACAGCACCCCGTCGACCTGGCGCTGCAACAGCAGATCGATCTCCTTGCGCTCCAGCGCCGGATCGCCTCCGGTGTTCAGCATGAGCAGGAGCACGCCGTGCTTGGCCGCCTCGTCCTGCGCTCCCAGGATGATCCGCCCGGCGTAGGGGGTGGTGGCGATCTGGTCGCTGACGAAGCCGACGGTGTTCGACCGCTTCAGCCGCAGTCCCCGCGCCAGATTGTTCGGCGCGTAGCCCAGCCGCCGGGCCGTCTCCAGAACCCGCTGCCGGGTCTTCGGGCTGATCCGCTTGCCCTCGACCTCGTTGAGGATGTGGGAGACCGTCGTGACCGAAACCTCGGCGGCGGCCGCCACGTCCTTGATCCCCACCCTGCCGGCCATCCTGTGCCCAATCGTTTTGGCAACTGATTGCGGGATGAGATTGCGCCCCCGGAGGCACCTGTGTCAACGGCCCGTTACGAACTCGTGGCCGAGCGCTGCCGCATCGGTCGGCCCGCGGACTCAGGGAACGGCGAGTCGATCGCGCTGCCGCACGCCGCCGTCGTCCTCCTGCGGCCACCCCTGAACGGGACCCGGCCGGGGACGGTTGTGCAAAACGTTTTGGATATCTAGCTTGTGCGCCATGAGCCACAGAACGCCTCCGCCGACCGACCGCCTCCTGGTGAGCGGCTGCGATGTGCTGCGCGTCCCGCCGCAGGGCGAGTGCGAGATCCTGCCGGCGCAGGACATCGTGGTGGCGGACGGAATCATCGAGGACGTACGACCGACCGGCGGCCCCTCGGGTCCGGGGCCCGCGGCCGACGTGATCGACGGGCGCGGACTGCTGGCCGTTCCCGGCCTGGTGAACGCGCACACCCACAGCCCCATGGTGCTGATGCGCGGCGCGGCGGAGGACGTGACGGTCGAGGGCTGGTTCAACGACCGTGTCTGGCCGATGGAGTCCAACCTCACCCCCGAAGACGTACGGGCCGGGGCCCGGCTCGCCTGCGCCGAGATGATCCGCTCCGGCGTCACCACCTTCGCCGACCACTACTTCTTCCCCGAGCAGATCGCGGAGGCGGTCGCCGAGACCGGCCTGCGGGCCGACATCGCGCCGACGTACTTCAGCAGCCGGGGCCAGGAAGCCCTGGAGGAGACGGTGAGGTTCGCGGAGGCCTGGCACGGCCGTGCCGACGGCCGCGTCACCGTCTCGCTCGGGCCGCACGCCCCCTACACGGTCGACGACGGTGACCTGCGGACCCTCGCCGGACACGCCCGGCGGCTCGGCCTGCGGACGCACATCCACGCCGCCGAGCACCTGGAGCAGACGCGGTCCAGCGTGGAGCGGCGCGGCATCACACCGATCCGGGTGCTGCACGAGACGGGAGTGCTGGAGGCCGGGGTGCTGATCGCGCACGGCTGCGGGATCGTCGAGGACGACCTGCCGCTGCTGGCCGAGTACGCCGGCACGACCGCCGTGGCCTGCTGCCCCAAGGTCTATCTCAAGCACGCCCTGTCCCCGCTCACCCCGGTCCGCGACCTGCTCGCCACCGGCGTCACGGTCGCCGTCGGCACGGACGGCGCCGCCGGCCACAACACGCTCGACGTGTGGGAGGCGCTACGGCTGGTGGCCCTCACCCAGAAGCAGGCGGTACGGGACGCCACCTGGATGACCGTCTCCGACACGCTGCGCATGGCGATGCGGGGCGGGGCCCGAGCCCTCGGGCTGCAGAGCGAGATCGGGGCGCTGGAGCCGGGGATGCGCGCCGACATCGTCCTCACCGACGTGTCCGGGCTGCACTGCCGTCCGCTGCACGATCCGCGCGCCGCACTGGTCTACAGCGCCCGCGCCAGTGACGTACGGACGGTCGTCGTCGACGGCCGGGTGCTGATGCGCGACGGCCGGCTGCTCACCGTGGACGAACCCGCGCTGCTGGCCGAGGCCGACACCCGGGTGGCCCGGATCCTCGACACCTCCCACGGCAGGGCGGTGCAGCACTATGACCCCTGATCCGTACCAGCGGGCGGCGGTCCGGCGCCCCGCGTCCATCAAGGACGTGGCCGCCGCGGCGGGCGTCAGCGCGACCACCGTCTCCCACGTCCTCAGCGGCAACCGGCCGGTCAACGAGCACACCGCCGCCCGGGTCCGCAGCGTCGTCAACCGGCTCGGCTACGTCCCGGCGTCCCTGGCCCGCAGCCTCCAGGCCGGGTCCACCTCGGTGATCGGCCTGCTGATCCCCGACATCAGCAACACCTTCTTCGCCGAGCTGGCCAAGGGCGCCGAGGACGCCGCCCACGACCTCGGCTACGGCCTGATCCTGTGCAACACGGAGTTCGACGCCGACCGCGAGGACCGCTACCTCGGCATGATCCGCAGCCGGTTCATCGACGGCATGGTGTACGCCTCGGGGTCCCCGCCGTCCCGGCGGCGGCTGGAGGCCCTGATGGGCAAGTTCCCCATAGCGCTCGCCGACGAGGAGGTCGAGGGTCTCGAAGGCGCCCTCATCGCCACCGCAGACCACGAGGCGGGCGGACGGCTGGTGGGGGAGCACCTGCGGTCGCTCGGCCACCGCCGGGCCCTGATGCTGACCGGCCCGCCCGCCCTGAAGAGCAGCAACGCCCGCGCGCACGGTTTCGTCCGGGCCTTCCGGGGCGAGGTCGTCGAACGCGTCGGCGACTTCAAGGAGACCTCCGGATACGGCCTCGTCGCCAAGCTCCTCCAGGAGGGTGGTCTCCCCGAGGACTGCACGGCCGTGTTCGCGGCCAACGACCTGATGGCCTTCGGCGCCCTCCTGGCGCTGAGGGAGGCGGGACTGTCGGTTCCGGGCGACGTGTCGGTGGTCGGCTTCGACGACATCCGGGCGGCCTCGCTGGCGCATCCGCCCCTGACCACCGTCCACCAGCCGGCCTACGACGTGGGCCGCACCGCCACCGCGCAACTCCTCCAGTACGTCACCCGGGGCGAGGTCCCGCCCGCCTCCCGGCACACCCTTCCCGTCGAACTCAAGGTCCGCGGCAGCACGGCACCCGCCGCCCGCTGATCCTCACCCGACCTCAACTGCCATCGCTCCGCACGGAGTTCCCGTGCCGATGCCCCCTGCCCGAAAGGCGGTTCGCCATGCCCAGAGTGCTCGTTGTCGGCGAGTCCTGGTTCACCTACACGGTCCACCAGAAAGGCTTCGACGCCTTCCACACCGCGCAGTACACCGAGGGCGGAGGTGCCTTCCTCGACGCGCTCCGCTCACGCGGCCACGACGTGACCTACGTGCCCTCGCACGAGATCCCGACCCGCGTCCCGGCCACCGCCGACGGCTTCGACGCGTACGACGTCGTCGTCATCAGCGACGTGGGCGCCAACAGCTTCCAGCTCCCGCCCGAGACCTTCGACCACTCCGTCCCCGCGCCCGACCGCTCCGAGCTGGTGCGCGGCTTCGTGGAGCGGGGTGGCGGGGTCCTGATGATCGGCGGCTATCTGACCTTCAGCGGTATCGACGCCCGCGCGCGATGGGGGCGCTCCCCGCTCGCCGCCGCCCTGCCGGTCACCATGCTGGACCGCGACGACCGGGTGGAGCTCCCGGCCGGTGCCGTCCCCGAGGTGGTGGGCGAGCACACGGTCGTACGAGGGCTGGAGCGGTCCTGGCCGGCGCTGCTCGGCCTCAACGAGGTGGCGGCGCGGCCTGGGGCGTCACTGCTCGCCGAGTGCGCCGGACACCCCCTGCTCGTCGTCGGCGACCACGCCGCGGGCAGATCAGCGGCGTTCACCTCCGACGTGGCACCGCACTGGGCACCGCCGCCGTTCCTGGCCTGGGACGGGTACGCCGAGCTGTGGGACCGGCTGGTGTGCTGGCTCGCGGGAAGGGAGCTGTGATGGCCGTACCCGTGAGGACGTCCGTCACCGGCACACCCCATATCGCGGCTCGGCCGGGCGACTTCGCGCCGCTCGTGCTGATGCCGGGCGACCCGCGCCGCGCCCGGCGCATCGCCGAGACGTTCCTTCAGGACGCGCGGCAGGTCACCGACGTGCGCGGCATCCTCGGCTACACCGGCAGCCACCAGGGCGTACCGATGTCGGTGCTCGCCTCCGGCATGGGCATCCCGTCGGTGACGATCTACGCCACTGAGCTGTTCCGCCACTACGGCGTCCGCAGGATCGTCCGGGTCGGCACGGCCGGCGCGATCCCCGCCTCGGTGTCCCTGCGGGACGTCGTGATCGCCTCCGCAGCGCACACCGACTCCAGCCTCAGCCGCATCCTGGTCGACGGTCTGACCCTCTCCCTCGCCCCCTCCTACCGGCTGCTGCGCGCCGCCGCGGACGCCGCCGAGCGGGAGCTCTCCAGTGGCGAGGCCGTGCACGTCGGGCCGGTCTTCAGCAGCGACCACTTCTACCTCGACCGCCCCGCCCTCTTCGACGCCCTGGAGCGCAGGGGCACGCTGGCGGTCGAGATGGAGGCGGCGGGCCTGTACGCCGTGGCCTGCGCTCAGGGCGGCGAGGCCCTCGCCGTGCTGACCGTCTCCGACCATCTGCGCATCGGTGAGGCCCTCACCGCCGCGGAACGCGAGACGGACTTCGACCGGACGCTGCGCATCGCCGCGACCGCGCTGCTCACCGACGCCTGAAATTCCCACACCGGAAATGAAACAGAAACCGGGCGACGTAGCCAAAACGTTTTGCACTTTCTACTGTCAACGCAGCCGCCTACTCGGCGAAGAAATGATCAGGAGATCGAACATGAGATACGGAAGAAGCGCCGCCATCGTGGTGACGGTGACAGGGATGCTCGCCCTCGGCGCGTGCGGAGGATCGGATGGCGGGGACGATTCCGGAGCGGCTTCCTCCGGCAAGCCGCGCATCAAATTGGTGATCAATGGCGGGCTGGGTGACAAGTCGTTCTTCGACTCCGCCTACGCCGGCCTGCAGCGGGCCTCGAAGGACCTCGGCTACCAGCTCAAGGTCGTGGAGCTCGGCTCCGACCGCACGAAGTGGGAGCCCGGCTTCGAAGACGCGGCCTCGGCCGACGACTACGACATCCTCGCCGCCGGCACGTTCGACGTCACCGACTACATCGGCAAACTCGCCCCGGAATTCCCGGACAAGAAGTTCTGGGTCTTCGACGCACCGGTCGACTACAGCGGCAAGAACGGCGCCTGTTCCAACAAGTGCGAGAACGTGTACTCCGTCACCTTCAAGCAGAACGAGGGCGCTTATCTCGCGGGATTCCTGGCCGAGAAGCTGGTGGCCGCGAAAGCCCTCAAGGGAACCGCATCGCAGAAGAAGGTCGGCGTCATGGGCGGCGTGAAGATCCCGCTGATCGAGGACTTCGTCGTCGGTTTCACGTCGGGCTTCCAGGCCGCCGGCGGAAAGAAGTCCGACGTCCTCGTCCAGTACGTGGGCGGCGACAAGCCGTTCGGCGACCCCGCCAAGGGCAAGGAGATCAGCACCGCCATGTACGGCCAGGGCGCCGCGCTGGTGTGGCCGGTCGCCGGGCTCTCCGGGCTCGGCACCTTCGAGTCGGCCGTCGGCGCCGAGCGGTACGCGTTCGGCGTCGACTCCGACCAGTACCAGACCCTCGCCGACCAGGCGCAGAAGAACACCGTCGTCACCTCCATCCTCAAGAACGTCGGCAACGCCCTGTACAAGGCCGCGCAGGAGGACCAGAAGGACACCTTGAAGTACGGCGCCGTCTCCACCGTCGGCCTCGCCGAGGACGCCGTCGGCTATGTCAACGACGACCACTTCAAGGAGTTGGTGCCCGAGAAGATCCGCACCGAGGTCCAGGAAGCCGCCGACAAGGTCAAGTCCGGCTCCGTCACGGTGCCCAGCGCCCTCTAACCGAACGGCCTTGATGATGAACGAGCCATGGGGCAAGGACGGACCGGCCGTCGCCGCCCGCCGGGTCACCAAGACCTACGCCAACGGGGTGCGCGCCGTCCGCGCCGTGGACCTGGAGGTCCCGCCGGGCGAGATCCGGGCCGTCGTCGGGGAGAACGGCGCGGGCAAGTCCACGCTGATGAAGATGTTCTACGGCCTCGAACAGCCCAGCGGGGGCGAGATCCTGGTCGGCGGACGGCCCCGGGTGCTGCGCGGGCCCGCCTCGGCGATCGCCCTGGGCGTGGGCATGGTGCACCAGAACCTCATGCTGGTGCCGTCCTTCACCGTCGCCCAGAACGTGGTCCTCGGCGTGGAGCCGGGCCGCCGCGGTCTGGTCGATCCGAAGGCGGCCGTGGAGACGACCGCCCGGCTCGCGGAGGAGTCCGGACTCACCGTCGACCCCAGGGCGCGTGTCGAGGAGGTGTCGGTCGGGATGCGGCAACGCACCGAGATCCTCAAGGCACTGCACCGGAAGGCACGCGTACTGATCCTCGACGAACCGACCGCCGTGCTCACCCCGCAGGAGACCGAGGACCTGTTCGCCGCCGTCCGCCGGCTGCGCGACGGCGGGATGACCGTGCTGTTCATCTCGCACAAGCTGCGCGAGGTACGGGAGATCAGCGACCAGGTGAGCGTGATGCGCGCCGGTTCCCTGGTGGGGACGGTCGCCACCGCCGACGCCACCGAACGCTCGCTCGCCTCCATGATGGTCGGCCGGGACATGTCCCTGGACGTGGACCGTTCCCCCGCCCGTCCCACGCAGACCACCCTGCGGGTGCGGAGCCTCGGCTACGAGGCCGTGAGCGGCCAGTGGCTGCACGGCCTCGACTTCGACGTCGCCGCCGGGGAGATCGTCGGCGTGGCCGGCATCGAGGGCAACGGCCAGAGCGAACTCGCCGAGATCCTCGCCGGGTTGCGCCGCCCGACCACCGGCACGGTCCACATCGACGGCACCGACACGGCCGGTCTCGACGTGGCGGGACACCGCGGGGCCGGCATCGGCTACGTACCGGAGGACCGGCTGCACAACGGCGCCGCCCTCGACGCGTCCATCGCCGACAACCTCGTCGTCGACCGCCACGACCGCCCGCCCCTCGCCCGCCGTGGCGTCCTGAGCCCGAGTGCCGTACGCGCCCACGCCGAGCAGCTGATCGACCAGTACGCGATCCGCACGCCCGATCCGTCGGTCCCGGTGAGCGCACTGTCCGGCGGCAACATGCAGAAGGTCATCGTCGCCCGCGAACTCTCCGCAGGGCCACGCCTGTTGATCGCCTCCCAGGTCACCCGCGGGGTCGACATCGGCGCGATGCGGTTCATGTACGAGCGTCTGGTCGACGCGCGTGACACGGGTGCCGCCGTCCTGCTGATCTCCGCCGACCTCACCGAACTCCTCGCCCTCTCCGACCGGTTGCTCGTCCTCAAGGACGGCCGCCTGGTCGCCCGGTTCGACGACACGACCGGCCTCACCGAGAAGAGGGTCGGGCTCTACATGCTCGGCGTCGAGGAACACGACCACCACCGGCTCACGGCCGGCCTGGAACACCTCCCGACGGGACCGGACGACCAAACGGCCGGTCCGGAAGACCTGGGGGAGGCCCCGTGACCACCACCCCCATGACGGCGATCGAGACCGAGGACCGCCGCCAGTACCGAGCCACCCGGCGCCGCGACTTCGCCGTCGACCTCAGCATGGCCCTGGCCACCATCCTGGCCGCCCTGGCCATCGGCTTCCTCGTGATGCTCGCCACCGGCAACGACCCGGTACGGGCCTACGAGGTGATGCTCACCGGCCCGCTTGACCGCTCCTTCCGCGTCGGCCGCTGGCTGGAGGACGCGACCACCCTCACCCTGCTCGGGCTGTCGGTGGCGATCCCCTTCCGCGCCCGGCAGATCAGCCTCGGCGCCGAAAGCCAGGTGTACGCCGGTGCGCTGGCCGCCGCGACCGTCGCGATCTTCCTGCCGCTGCCGCCCGTCGTCGCCGTGATCGTGCCGATGGCCGCGGCAGCCGTCGCGGGCGCCGGAATGGGCTTCGTACCCGGCGCGATGAAGGCACGCCTCGGCGCCAACGAGATCGTGGCCACGCTGATGCTCAACGCCATCGTCGTCCGCGTCTACGACTACCTGGTCAACGGCCCGCTGAAGGAGTCCGGCAGCAGCGCCGTGCACTCGAAGTCCATCCGGCAGGACTCCGCGCTCACCCCGCTGAGCGACTGGTTCGGCGTCCCACTGGGCCGGGCGAACATCGGCTTCGGGGTGATGCTGCTGACCGCCGTCGCGCTGTGGCTGCTCATCACCCGCACCCCGCTCGGCTACCGCATCCGCATGACCGGCGCCAACCCCGACTTCGCGGCCTACGGCGGCATTCGGTTGCCCCGGGTCATCGAGTGGAGCTTCGTCATCGGCGGCGCCGTCGCGGGCCTGGCCGGAGCCCATCTCGTCCAGGGCGTGTACGGACGGCTCGAACCGGGGCTCGCCGGAAGCCTCGCCTTCGAAGGGATCGTGGTCGCCCTGCTGGCCAGGAACAACCCGCTGGTCGTCGTGATCGCCGGACTCTTCTACTCCTACCTGCGCGCCGGGGGCGACATCATGGAACAGCAGACCGACGTCGGCACCGAGATCGTGGTGGTCATCCAGGCGGTCATCGTGCTGCTGGTCACCGCCCAGGCCCTGCCGAACCTGCTCAAGCGGCGCATCGCGCGCAGGCAGGTGGGCGTCCGATGAGTTCCGTGCTCGACGTCGTCCTCAGCAGCGCCTTCCTGGCGGCCGCGCTGCGGATCGCCACGCCGTACCTGCTCGCCGCGTTCGGCGGCCTGGTCGCCGAACGGGCCGGCATCAGCAACATCGCCCTGGAAGGCCAGATGCTGAGCGCGGCCTGCACCGGTGCGCTGGTCGCCGGATACAGCGGCTCCGTCGCGCTGGGCGCGGTCAGCGGAGTGGCGATGGCGACCCTGCTGGGCGTCCTGCTCGCCGCCCTCCGCCTGGAACTGGGCGCCGACGCGATCATCGCGGGCATCGGCCTCAACCTCCTCGCCTCCGGCGGCACCGCCTACGCCGTCTACAGCCTCCTCGACGACAAGGGCGGCACCTCCGGCCTGAAGAGCGGCAGCCTGCCGACCGTGACCCTGCCGGGTGTCGAGAACGTGCCGGTGCTCGGCGATGTGGTGAGCGGCCAGAACATGATCACCTGGCTGGCCTTCCTGGCCGCGCCGTTCGTCGCCTGGCTGTTCTACCGCACCCGCTTCGGCTTCCACCTGCGAGCGGTCGGCGAGATGCCGGACGCGGCGGCCTCCGTCGGCATCGCCGTCCGGCGTGTCCAGTACACCGGACTCGCCCTCAGCGGGGCCCTCGCCGGACTCGCCGGGGTCTTCCTCAGCATGGGCTACGTCTCCTTCTTCGTACGGGACATGACGGCCGGCCGCGGGTTCATCGCCCTCGCCGCGGTGTTCCTCGGCGGCCTGCGGCCGTGGGGCGTGTTCCTCGCCGCGCTCGGCTTCGGAGCGGCGGAGGCCCTGGCCGTGCAGCTCGGTTCGCTCGACGTACCGCCGCAGCTGGTGTCGACGATCCCGTACGCGATGACGCTGATCGCCCTCGCCCTGTACGCGTGGCGCCGCAGGCGCCGGGGCCGTGCCGTGCCGGCCGCCGCCTCACTCTGACGTCTCGTCACCCCCCTCTCGCCGGGCTTTTCCCACCCGCCAGCACCTCGCCGGGCGAACGGGTCGGCGAGCCATGTCCGCACGCCCGTGCGCCTCCCCTTGGAAGGACACCCATGCGCCACAGATCCCCAGCGCGCCGCAGACGCGCGCTCCTCGCCTCCCTCGCCGCGGCCGGCCTCCTCGGCAGCCTGGCCCTCACGAACGGCTTCGCCGCGGAACCGGAGGCGGACGCCTCAGGGAAGACGCAGGACGTCCGGCTCCTCGACACCCTCACGGTCCCCGCCGGGACCACGGAGTTCGGCATGCCGTTCGGCGGACTGTCCGGCATCGACTACGACGCGCACTCCGGCGAGTACGTCGCCGTCAGCGACGACCGCTCGGAGAACGGCAAGGCGCGCTTCTACACCCTCCGACTGCCCCTCGACGGGGCGGCCTTCGCCGGTGACAAGCCCGCTCTCGACGGCCTGACCGTGCTCGCCGACACCACCGGCGAACCCTTCGCCCCCAAGGCGGTCGACCCCGAGGCGATCCGCTGGACGCCGGGCGGCAAGAGCCTCCTGTGGACCAGCGAGGGCGCTTCGTCCATCGGGCAGCCCGCCTTCGTCCGCGAGGCGGCCACCTCCGGCGGGTACGTCCGCGAACTGCCACTGCCCCAGGCGTACGCCCCCGTCCGGTCGGCCTCGGGCACCCTCACCGCCGGGGTGCGCAACAACCAGGCGCTGGAAGGCCTCACCCTCTCCCCGGACGGGCGCAAGGTGGTCACGATCACCGAGAACGCCCTCGTCCAGGACGGCCCCGCGGCCGGGCTGACGGTCAAGAGCCCGTCCCGGCTGCTGGAGATGGACCGTCGGACGGGGAAGCCGGAGGCCGAGCACGTCTACGAGGTCGACCCGATCTCCGACGCGCCCACCGCGCCGCTGCCCGCCCCGGTCGGCACGTACTCGGCGGACCGGGGAGTCTCCGAGATCGTCGCGATCAACGACACCGACTACCTCACCGTCGAGCGGTCCTTCGCCTCCGGTGTCGGCTTCTCCATCCGCCTCTACTGGACCAGCACCATCGGCGCGACGGACGTGGGCGGCAAGGAAACCCTGTCCGGCACCGAGAAGCCCATGCCGAAGAAGCTGCTGTACGACTTCACCACCTCCGGCACCGACGCCGACAACGTCGAGGGCATCACCTGGGGGCCGAAGCTGCCCGACGGCTCCCGCTCGCTCGTCCTCGTCGCCGACGACAACTTCGGCTTCAACGGCAGTGTCACCAAGTTCCACCTGCTGTCCGTCCGGCCGGATCTCCTCGCCGCCCGCACCCCGGACGTCAACGGTGACGGCGACGTCAACGCCAAGGACCTGGCGGCCGTCCCGACCGCCGGCGCGGCCGGAGACCTCGATGGCAACGGCCGTACGGACGCCGCCGACGTGCGGCTGTGGCTCTCGTACACCCGTGCTTTCCCCACGACGCAGAAGCCGTCGTCCACCGTCGACGTCCAACTGCTGTCCTTCAACGACTTCCACGGCAACCTGGAGCCGCCCACCGGACGCGACGCCAACCTCGGATCCAAGCTCGACGCGAAGTCCACACCGGTCGGCGGCGCGGAGTACCTCGCGGCCCGGCTGGGCCAGCTGAGGCAGGGCACCGACACCTCGCTGACCGTCGCCGCGGGCGACATCATCGGCGCCAGCCCCTTCCTGTCCGGCCTCTTCCACGACGAACCCACCGTCGAATCCATGGAGAAACTGCACCTCGACGTCACCAGCGTCGGCAACCACGAGTTCGACGAGGGCACCGACGAGCTGCTGCGCATGCAGCACGGGGGCTGTCACCCCGAGGACGGCTGCTTCATCAAGGACGAGCCGTACGACGGCGCCCAGTTTCCCTGGCTGGCCGCCAACGTCATCGACCGCGACTCCGGCAAGCCTCTCCTGGCGCCCACCTGGGTGAAGAAGACGGACGGGGTGAAGGTCGGCTTCATCGGCATGACGCTGGAGGGCACGCCCGAGGTCACCGGCCAGTCCGGCATCACCTCCGTGCGCTTCCTCGACGAGGTGCAGACCGCCAACGCCTCCGCCCGCGAACTGCGCCACCAGGGTGTGGAGGCGATCGTCGTGCTGCTGCACGAGGGCGGCGTGCAGGCCGGATCGTACGGCCAGTGCGACGGCATCTCCGGCCCGATCGTCGACATCGCCAAGAACCTCGACCCGGCGATCGACACCGTGGTGACCGGCCACACCCACCAGCCGTACATCTGCTCCCTGCCCGACCCGGCCGGCCACCCCCGCCTGGTCACCTCGGCGTCGTCGTTCGGCCGGGTGGTTACCGAGACCCGGCTGCCGGTGGACCGCCGTACCGGCGACGTCGTACGGGACCAGGTCGCCGCGATGAACCACCTCGTCACCCGCACCGGCGCCAAGGACGCCGACCAGAGTGCCGTCATCGACAAGTGGAAGTCGCTGTCGGCACCGCTGGCCAACCGGGTCGTCGGCAGCGTCACCGCCGACATCACCCGCTCCGAGACCCGCGACGCCGAGTCCGACCTGGCGAACCTCGTCGCCGACGCCCAACTCGCCGCGACCTCGGCACCGGAGAGCGGCGGGGCCCAGATCGCCCTGATGAACCCGGGAGGGGTGCGGGCGGACCTGGTGTACGCGTCGTCGACGGGCGGGGAGGCGGTCGGCGAGATCACGTACGCGGAGGCCTTCGCCGTACAGCCCTTCGCCGGGTCCCTGGTCTCCGTGAACCTGACGGGGGCGCGGATCGAGAAGATCCTGGAGGAGCAGTTCAACGACTCCGGCACCCGGGCACCGACCCTCATGCTCGGCGTCTCCAAGGGCCTGTCGTACTCCTTCTCGCGCACCGCCCCGGTCGGCGACCGCATCGACCCGGCGTCGATCACGCTCAACGGCGACCCGCTGAAGCCGGACGCCACCTACCGGGTCACCGCGAACACCTTCCTCGCCGCGGGCGGCGACGGCTTCACCACCTTCGCCGAGGGCACCGACACCGTCGGCGGCGGGGACGACATCGTGGCCCTCACCGACTACCTCACCGCCCACAGCCCGGTCGCCCCGCCCGGCACCGACCGTGTGAACGAGCTGCCGTGACAACGGCCCCGGCCGGGGAGGTCCAGCGGCTCGGCGGGGCGGTTCCGTTACGCTGACGGTTCGTCCAATGATTGGGGTCGTCATGTCGGAGCAGTCGACGCCGGGCCCGCTGGGTACGGCGATGCGCGCGGTGACGTTTCCCGACGGGTCTCGGGGAATCATCCTGGTCAGGGCCGGCACGCCCCAGGCCGACGCGGAAGTGATGGCGGCACAGGTGTGGCGGGAGACGCCCGCCAAGTAGCCGCCCGCACGGGGAGATCCCGCCCGGTATCCGGGCGGGATCCTCCGCCGTTGCGGGATCCTTCGCCGTTCCCGGAAGCGGCGGTCTCCGGCTCCGCCGACGCGCGACGGAGGGCTCTGCCCGTGCGCGGCGGCGCGGGCGCGCGTGGTGCGAGATCGTGGGTGCGGGGTACTCAGTGGTCCAGCGGCTTGGCCGGTGGAGGTGTGATCATGGTGGCCGAGGCTGATCGCATAAAGAACCCGTGGGGCGCGCGCACCCCCTACGGTCCGGGCGCTCCGTGGCCCGCACGCACCGACGCCCATCTGGCGGCCGGAGTCGCCGAGGACGAGGTGGAGCGGTGGGTGCCGTCCGCCTCGCTGCTGCACTCCAACGGCGACGCCATGGACATCGCCGTACGGCACGGGCGGATCGTGGGTGTGCGCGGCCGTGCCGGCGACCGGGTCAACCGCGGCCGGCTCGGCCCGAAGGACCTCTACGGCTGGCAGGCGAACGGCTCACCGGACCGGCTGACCCGGCCGCTGGTGCGCGAGGGCGGCCGGCTGGTCGAGTCCGACTGGGACACCGCGATGGGCCGGATCGTGGCCCGCTCCAAGGATCTGCTGGACAGGTGCGGGCCGGGGTCGATCGGCTTCTACACGACCGGACAGCTGTTCCTGGAGGAGTACTACACGCTCGCGGTGCTCGCCCGGGCCGGCATCGGCACCAACCACCTGGACGGCAACACCCGCCTGTGCACGGCCACCGCCGCCGAAGCCCTCAAACAGACGTTCGGCTGTGATGGGCAGCCCGGCTCCTACGAGGACATCGACCACGCCGACGTCATCGCCCTGTTCGGGCACAACATGGCCGAGACCCAGACCGTGCTGTGGACCCGCGTCCTGGACCGGCTGGCAGGCCCCGAGCCGCCCCGCCTGGTCTGCGTCGACCCGCGGTACACGCCGGTGGCCCGGCAGGCGGCCGTCCACCTGGCCCCACGCGCGGGGACGAACGTGGCCCTGCTCAACGCGCTGCTGCACGAGATCATCCGTACCGACCGGATCGACCGCGACCACCTCGACGCGCACACGGTCGGCTTCGCCGAACTCGCCGCCCACGTCGAGCGGTGCACCCCGCGGTGGGCGGCCCGGATCTGCGACGTACCCGCCGCGTCGATCGAGCACGCGGCGCAGATCATCGGCGACGCCGAGCGGCTGCTGTCCACGGTGCTGCAAGGCGTCTACCAGTCGCACCAGGCCACCGCGGCCGCTGTCCAGGTCAACAACCTGCACCTCGTCCGCGGCATGCTGGGCCGCCCCGGGTGCGGAGTGCTGCAGATGAACGGCCAGCCCAGCGCACAGAACACCCGCGAGTGCGGCGCCGACGGCGACCTGCCGGGCTTCAGGAACTGGCAGAACGACGAGCACGTCGCCGACCTGGCCCGGGTGTGGAACGTGACGCCAAAGCGCATCCCGCACTACGCGCCGCCCACCCACGCGATGCAGATCTTCCGCTACGCCGAGCAGGGCTCGATCGGGATGCTGTGGATCAGCGGGACCAACCCGGCCGTCTCCCTGCCCGAACTGTCCCGCATCCGCTCCATCCTGGCCAAGGAAAAGCTGTTCGTGGTGGCCCAGGACCTGTTCGAGACCGAGACCGCGCAGCTGGCCGACGTCGTCCTGCCCGCCGCGACCTGGGGGGAGAAGACCGGTGTGCTCACCAACGCCGACCGCACCGTGCACCTGTCCGAGAAGGCCGTCGAACCGCCCGGCGAGGCCCGGCCCGACCTGGACATCTTCCTCGACTACGCCGCCCGCATGGACTTCCGCGACAAGGACGGCGACCCGCTGATCC
Organism: Streptomyces sp. Q2; assembly: GCF_056820935.1. Lineage (NCBI taxonomy): Bacteria > Bacillati > Actinomycetota > Actinomycetes > Kitasatosporales > Streptomycetaceae > Streptomyces > Streptomyces sp. Q2. The sequence continues at coordinate 87,085 of NZ_JBXEJE010000017.1, forward strand.
ACTGGCACGACCCGGAGTCGGCCTTCCGGGCCTGGCAGCGGTGCAGCGCCGGCCGCCCGTGCGACTACACCGGCCTCAGCCACGACCGGCTCCGCGAGGCCGGAGGCATCCAGTGGCCCTGCACCGAGGACGCCCCCGACGGCACCGCGCGCCTGTACACCGACGGCATCACCTGGGCGGACCCGGACACCTGTGAGAGCTACGGCAAGGACCTGGTCACCGGAGCGTCCGTCGAGGAGACCGAGTACCGGTCCCTCAACCCGCACGGCAAGGCGGTCATCAAGGCGGCCGAGTACCTGCCGCCCCACGAGGACACCTCCCGGGACTTCCCCCTCCAGCTGATCACCGGCCGCACCGTGCACCACTTCCACACCCGCACGAAGACCGGCCGCGCCCCCGAACTGAACGCCGCCGCACCCGACGTCTGGGCCGAGCTGTCTCCCACCGAGGCGGCCCACCAGGGCCTGTCCGACGGCGATCTCGTCCAGGTCAGCACCCCTCGCGGAGCGGTGCGCGCACGGCTGCGCACCACCGGCATCCGGGACGGCGTCGTGTTCCTGCCCTTCCACTACGGCTACTGGGACACGCCCGCGGGCCACCGCCCGCCCGACGGGGCCACGGGCCGCGCCGCCAACGAGGGCACCGTCACCGACTGGGACCCGGTCTCCAAGCAGCCCCTGTTCAAGACCGCCGCGGCCCGCGTCACCCTCGTCGCCCGCCGTGACACCGGGGCCCGGGCCGGGAGCACGACCGAGACGGCAGGGAGCAGGACATGAGCGGCATCACCACCACGCTGCGCGTCCTCCACGACGGCGAACGCACGCTGCAGCGAGACCTGTTGACGACCGCGGCACGTCACCGCACCGAGCACGAGATCCACCATGTCGCCACGGACCTCTCCCACTGGTCCCGTGAGCACGCCACCCGGCTCGCCGAGGTGGGCCACCACTACGACCTCGACCTGCCCGGCCCGCAGAGCGACCCCTCGCCCGGAGCACTCACCGCGCTGAAGGAGAAGGCCGCCGAAGCCCTCGGCCGCCGCCCGGAGACCGGGCTGCTCCTCCTGTACGACCTGCGCGAACTGCACCTGACCGCCACCCGGAACTCGCTGCACTGGGAGATGCTCGCCCAGGTCGCACAGGCCACCTCGGACGACCGGCTCCTCGGGCTGGCCGGCTCCTGCCACCCCCGGACGCTGCGTCAGATGCGCTGGACCAACACCATGATCAAGCAATTTTCGCCGCAGCTGCTCGCCAGTGCGTGAACGTGGGATTCAGTTGCGTGAGCGTGGGATTCAGGGCCCGTCGCCGATGTCCTCCGCGTCATCGCGGTCGCCCTCGGCCTGAGACGGCGTCGAGTGGTCCGGAGCCGGGCCGTGTTCCGGGGTGTCGGGGTCAGTCGGGCTCGCCTTCGGCCTGGGAGGGAGTGTGGTCGTTCATGAGCGAGCCTCCTGGGGGACGGGGCGGACGCCGGACTCGTCGTCGGTCTGCTGGAAGGTCGTCGTGACCTGTCGCAGGCGCAGCCGTTCCATCGTGTCCAGCTGGCGCCGGGCGCGTTCGAGCAGGTCGTCGAGGTGTACGGGATCGAGACGGTCGTCGGCGTCGGCCAGTCGGCGCAGGGTCCGCCAGCCGGCGGCCTTCCCCTCCACGCCCAGACGCAGCAGCTCCAGCTCCACCATCGGGGTGAGCGGAGAACGGTGGACGAGCCGGCCGTTGGTCTTGAACCGGCCCGCCCTCTCGGCCAGGCGCCCCGCGACGATCTTGTAGCGGCGCACGGGGACGTCGAGCCCTCGCATGATCTTCAGCAGGTCCGCCCGGTCCTCGGCGATCTCGTCGCGGATCGGCCGCACCGCGTGGGCGAGCTCGGGGTCCCGCTCGGACTCGGCGTCGGCCAGCAGCCGGGCCCGGTCCACGCCGAGGGTGGCTCCGGCGAGGTGATCGTTGAGGTAGATGCCGAGCAGGTCCGTGTCGGTCGGGTTCGGGCGGTCGTCCATCAGGCCTCTCCCTTCGTGATCGGCGGCGCCTCGGCGACGTCGGCGCGGTGCCGAGTACCCCGAGGGACCCGGGCACACGCCGTGGCACATGCGGGCCCGGGCCGAAAGGTGGGTGTCTCCGTACCGGGCACGCGGTGAGGGAAAGCGCGGCGCGGTGCGAGAGGGGAAGCCCTCAAGGGCAGTACGACGATGATCGACTAAGCGGCGTCCAAGGCCGCGTTGATCGCCCTGAACAAGTCCATGGCCACTCACCTGGCCAAACGGGGTGTGCGCGCGAACGTGGTGGCACCGGGGCCGACCTGGACGCCGCTCAACGAGGCGGACCAGCACATGCCGCCGGACGGACTGGCCCAGATCGGCAGCGAGGCGCCCCTGGGCCGCGCGGCCCAGCCCGGAGAACTCGCACCGACCTACGTCTGCCTCGCCTCCGACGCCGACTCCAGCTTCACGGTTGGCGAGGTGATCGTGGAGACGGGCGGCAACGCCGACCCGGCGAGACGGCAACGCCGACACCCGGTGAGACACCGCACGGACGCAGGCGTGGCCCGTGCACGCGTGGTCCGCCGGGCGAAGGCCTGGCGAGTGCGCGGGAGGGCGTGCCTGCCGCTCCCCGTGGGCGTAACGTCCTCATATGGGTGAGGTCGGGTACGTCCGGCACGGATACGTCGTGCCCCGAGCGGAGCGGCGGGGCGCCCGCGGCCGTGGGTGGGTCCCCAGCGATGCCGGAGGTGCCTCGTGACCAGCAGGGGTGACCCGGCCGCCGACACAGGTGAACTGGATGCCGTCTTCGCGGAGACGGTGCGCCGAACCGGCGCGTCGATCGGTGCCCTGTACCTGCTCGCACCGGACGAGCAGGTGTTGTGGCTGGACGTGCTGTGCGGGGCGCCGGCCGAGTTCGCCGCACCGTGGGCGAGGGTGTCGACGGCCGCTCCGGCACCGGTGGCGGAGGCGGTCCGTGAGGACCGGATGGTGTGGGTGGGCAGCCAGGAGGAGATGGCCCGCTCCTATCCGCGCACCGCGATGGTGCTGCCCTATCCGTTGGCGCTGGTCGCCGCACCGGTCACCGACGCCCGGCGCTGGGGGGTACTGCTGCTGATGTGGCCGGCCACCCGTCCGCCGTACATGACCGGGCGGGAGCGGGGCCACATCGCGTCCCGGTGCCGACGCATGGCCCGGCTGCTGCAGGAAGCCGACGCGGCCGGCAGGCTCCCGGCCCGCAGCGCCCTGCCTCGCGTCGTCCCCACGGGAGCTGGCGGCCGGTCCGCGAGCCCCGCGACGGCCGCCGCCGACTTCGCGGAGCGCCTGCCCGGCGGCAGCTGCGCCCTGGACCTGGAGGGGCACTTCACCTACCTCAGCTCCGGCGCCTGCCGGCTGCTGGGCCGCGAAGCCGGTCAGCTGCTGGGCACCCTGCCGTGGCAGTCCCTGCGCTGGCTCGACGAGCCCACCTACGAGGACCGCTACCGTGCCGCGGTGATCAGCCGCGAGCCCGTGTCGTTCACCGCGTGCCGCCCGCCGGACCAGTGGCTGGAGTTCCACCTCTACCCGGACGCCAGCGGCATCAGCGTCCGCATCGTTCCCAGCGGTGCCCAGCCCCCGCCCGTACCGGCGCCCCGCTGGTCCACGCACACCGTCACACCGACCCGCGCGGGCCGGCTCTACCAGCTCACCCACCTGGCCGCCGGGCTGACCGAAGTGGTCGGCGTGCAGGACGTCGTCGACCTGGTCGCCGACCAGATCATGCCCGCCTTCGGCGCCCAGGGCCTGGTCCTGTCCACCGCCGACGGCGGCCGACTGCGCATCAACGGCTACCGCGGCTACGCCCCCCACACCATCGAACGCCTCGACGCCCTGCCCCTCGACACCGACTTCACCCCGGCCGGGCGCGCCCTCGACAGCGGCATCCCCGCGTTCTTCTCCGAACCGGAGGAGATGCGCCGCATCTATCCCGAAGCGCCTCTGATCAGCGGCAAGCAGGCCTGGGCGTTCCTGCCGCTGATCATCTCCGGCCGACCCGTCGGCATCTGCGTCCTGTCCTACGACAACCCCCACGAGTTTCCCGCCGAGGAACGCGCCGTCCTGACGTCGCTCGCCGGGCTCGTCGCCCAGGCCCTGGACCGCGCCCGCCTGTACGACACCAAGCACGAGCTCGCCCACGGCCTCCAGCAGGCGCTGCTCCCGCGCACCATGCCCCGGATCACCGGCCTGCGGGTCGCTGCCCGCTACCTGCCCGCGACCCGTGGCATGGAGATCGGCGGAGACTTCTACGACCTGATCCGGCTGGGCGACACGGCCGCCGCGGCCGTCATCGGTGACGTCCAGGGCCACAATGTCGCCGCCGCCGCTCTGATGGGCCAGGTCCGTACCGGTGTCCACGCCCACGCGACCCTCGGCACGGCTCCCGACCAGGTCCTGGCCAGAACCAACCGGCTCCTGACCGACCTCGGCCCCGACCTGTTCACCAGCTGTCTCTACGTCCACCTCGACTTCGCCCGGGAGCGCGCGACCCTGGCCAGCGCCGGTCACCCGCCACCGCTCCTGCGCCTGCCCGACGGCGACACCCGGCCCGTCGACGTCACGCCCGGGCCGCTTCTGGGCATCGACCCGGACGCCGTTTTCCCTCTGACCGAGATCCCGCTCACCCCGGGCGTCATGCTCGCCCTCTACACCGACGGCCTCGTCGAGACACCGACCGTCGACCTCGACGACTCCATCGCCGACCTCGCACACCACCTGGCGCACGCCGACGACCGGGACCTGGACCTGCTCATCGACGACCTGCTGCGGAAGGCCAGTGCGACCGAGCAGCGCACCGACGACGTGGCCCTCCTGGTGCTGCAGTACGGAACGGGCCGCTGACAGCCGAGATGACTCGCCGGTGCCGGGTACCCGGTCCGCTGCGGAGCCGGACACGAGGGGCGTGGCACGGGCAGACCTGAGGAGGCACGGGATGCGGTGGCGAAATCACGTGGTGGTGGTGACCGGAGCGTCCGGCGGGATCGGACAGGCCACGGCCGAGGCGTTCGCGCGCAAGGGATGCGCCGTGGTGCTGGCCGCGCGCCGCGAGGAGGCGCTGGAGGCGACGGCCCAGGAGTGCGCGAAGCACCGCGGGGCACGGACGCTGGTCGTGCCGACCGACACGACGGACGTCAAGGCGGTCGAGGACCTGGCACGGCGTGCCGTGGAGGAGTTCGGCCGGATCGACGTCTGGGTCAACAACGCGGCCGTCAACGCCTTCGGCCGTTTCGAGGACGTGCCGCTGGAGGACTTCCGCAAGGTCCTGGACGTCAATGTGATGGGCTACGTGCACGGCGCCCGAGCGGCACTGCGGGTGATGCGGCAGCAGGGGACCGGCACGCTGATCAACATCTCCTCCATCGTGGGTGCCGTCGCGCAGCCGTACAGCCACCCGTACAGCATGTCGAAGCACGCCATCCAGGGGCTCGGATCGAGCCTTCGGCAGCAGCTGCTGGTGGAGGGGGTGAAGGGCATCCACGTGTGCACCCTGATGCCCGCGACCATCGACACCCCGCACTTCGAGCAGGCGGCCAACTTCACCGGGCGCAAGGTGGTCGCCATGCCCCCGGTCTACAGCCCCGAGCGGGTCGCCCGGGCCGTCGTGGCCCTGGTCCGGCACCCGCACCGCGAAGTGGTGGTCGGGCCGGCGGGCCGGGCTCTGGTACGTCAGTCCAGGCTGGCACCGGGACTCGCGGAGCGGGCCATGGCACGGCAGACGGACAAGACCCATCTGTCCCGCGACGAGGAAGCCCCGGCCACGCACGGAGCGCTGCACGTTCCGGCTCCCGGCGAGGGAACCGTGCACGGCGGCTGGGGCGGGCGACGGCGCACCGCGATGCGCAGGACGGCCGTCGCCGCCGCGGTGGCGGGAGCGGCCGTGGCCGCCGGCCGCCAGGTGAGCCGGAGCCATTCGGGCTGACCAACAGCACCCGGGCGTGGCTGACCGGCGGCACCCGCGCGTGAGCGGTTCGCCGAATCACCCGGCTCACTCGGCGAACCGCTCCGCGATCGTCCTCCTCAGCCGCCCTGCTCCCTCACGGTCGCGTCGAGGGCGGCCGCCAGCGCATCGGGGTCGCCGGCCGCCGACGGGTCGGCGCGCAGGCGTTCCCTGAGAGCCTGGCCGGACACCACCTGCAGCGCGCCGCGGCAGTGCTCCGAGTCCAGGTCCGGTGCCGGAACCACCTCGGCCCGGCCGCGGAGGAGCACCAGCACGGCGTCGTCCTCACGGTTCAGCAGTTCACGGACATGCTCGCCGGTGATCACCGGATGGCTCCCTCCTCCTGGTCCGGCCCGTCCTGGTCCAGCCAGCCCGTGGCCCCCGCGGTCACGGGGACGGGCGCCGGTACACGGACCGCCTCCATGACGAAGCCGCTGCGCAGGCGGGCCGGTACGCGGGTCAGCGGGATCCTCAGGTCCTGCGGGGGCACCTCGTACTCCAGCCGGGCCGGCCGCGGACCGAGGGCTGTCAGCAGCACGATCGTGACGTCCTCACCGGGGCAGCGGTGCCCGGCGGCCCGGTCGCCAACGCCTTGCGGAACGAGTTCGTCGCGCTGGGGCGGCCGCTCCAGGAAGCGCTGCGGGGCGAAGGCGTACGGATCGGTCCACAGGTCGGGGTCGTGGTTCTGGCCGTACAGGTCGAGCAGGACCAGCGCGCCGGACGGGATCGGTTCCCCACGCCACTCCGGATCGGTGACGGCCCGGCCGCCGAGGAAGGGGGCGAAGGGGTGGAAGCGCCCGCCGCCCGAGTCGCGGGCGATCGCGAGGGCGACCGTGTCGCGTGGGCCCCGGTCGGTGCTTACGCACCACACTGGGCAGGCATCACCATCGCCATCACCATCACCTCGGGACTGTCGGACGACTCCGACACCTCTTGGCCCTGTGATCTTCACCCTCAGACCCGGCCCGCAGCACACCGGCACCCACGACAAGGCAGCACCGATGACGATCGACGAGAGGGCAGAGCGGGTGATCCCGCTTCCGCCGGACCAGGTGGCGCAGTACGCGATGGACTGGCGCCACGACGCCGAGTGGACCCAGGGCATCCGGGCGGCGGCACTGACCCGGGAAGCGGACGGAGGGGGGTTCGGCGTCGGCGCCGAGGTGACCCGTACCGCCTACTTCCTGGGCAAGCGCATCGACTACGTGCTCCGGGTCGCCGCGTACGAGCCCGCACGGCTGCTGGACATGGTGTCGGTGGCCGGACCGATGCCGATGCACATCACCTACACCTTCACGCCGCACCCGGACGGCACGCTCGCGGGCATCCGGGTCCGGGGCGACGCAGGCGGCTACTACCGCCTTGCCGCGCCGATCATGGCGAGAAAGGTCCGCTCCTCCATCGGCAAGGACCTGCACGACCTCGAGCGCAAGCTGCAGGAACCACCGCCATGACCGCCGTTCCACGTCTTTGGCGTACCGGCCCAGGGAGCGAGGTGTGTCATGGCATTCGACGAAGGACTGGCTGAGCGCATCCGAGAACGCCTGGGAGCGGATCCGGCGATCACCGAGAAGCGCATGTTCGGCGGCCTGGCGTTCCTGCACCGGGGGAACATGGCCGTCGGTGTCGTCGGGGACGAGCTCATGGTCCGCGTTGGCCCCGACGGCACCGACGCCGCGCTGACTCGGCCCGGTACACGCGTCCTCGACTTCACCGGCCGACCGATGCGCGGCTGGGTCGTCGTCGCCGCGTCCGCGCTCACGGAGGACACCGCGCTCGACGCGTGGATCGACGAGGGCCACACCTTCGCGGCGGCCCTGCCACCCAAGTAGACCGGGCCCCACATCTGTGACGGGACCTTGCCGCACCGTCTCCGGGGAGAGGTGCCCAGGACCGAAGTGACCGTCCGCACCGCCGACGTCGACGCGGGGATGAACCGGCCCGAGTGGCCGGACTGTCGCGCCACCGCCCCTTAGGCCGGTCGGAGTGGGTGCCGTACTCCTAGGAGGATCCCGGCCTTCTCCAGGCGTCGCAAACACGGCAAGTTCGCAGGTGAACGAACCGTTGGCGGGGCTTGTGCCCTGACTGAGCAAGGAGGACGCGGTGACTCGGACCACCTCGGAGATCACAGAGCAGGACAGCCGGAAGGTCGTACTCGTCACGGGTGCCACAAGCGGCATCGGCGAAGCAATCGCCAGGCGGCTTGCCGCGGAAGGGCACCACGTCGTTGCCGGTGGGCGCCGAGAGGATCGGCTGACCAGCCTGGCCGAGAGCGTCCGAGCCGACGGCGGAAGCATCGACGTACGACGTCTCGATGTCACCGAACGGGCCGACGTGGCCAGGTTCGTCGACGAAACGGTTGCCGCCCGGGGGCACATCGATGTGATCGTGAACAACGCCGGCGTCATGCCGCTGTCGCGTCTCGACTCACTGCTGGTGGACGAGTGGGACCGGATGGTCGATGTCAACGTCAAGGGTCTGCTGCACGGCATCGCCGCGGCCATGCCGCACTTCCAGCGCCAGAACAGCGGGCACTTCATCACCATCGCGTCGATCGGTGCCTACTCCGTGGTTCCCACGGCCGCTGTGTACTGCGCCACGAAGTACGCGGCCTGGGCGATCACAGAAGGCTTGCGCCAGGAGGCCGACCCGTTCATCCGGGTCACCACCGTCTCCCCGGGCGTCGTCGAGTCCGAACTCGCCGAAACCATCACCGAACCAGGAGCCGCGGCGGCGATGAAGGCCTACCGCTCGGCTGCCATCCCGCCCGATGCCATCGCCCGTGCGATCTCCTACGCGATCAGTCAGCCGGCCGATGTCGACGTCAACGAGATGGTCATCCGGCCCGTGCGGCAGCGCCCGTAAGAGGAACGACGCGTCTCGTTCGGGTCGTTCATCGTCCGGGACGCCGGGTTCCGGGACGCCGGGTTCCAGGACGGCTACCTTCAGCGCTCCGAGATGGCGCCGACCGAACCGGGCGGCAGTGGCCAGACGGCCAGACGGCGAGACGGCGAGACGGCGAGACGGCGAGACGGCGAGACGGGCAGACGACCGGACGACCGGACGACCGGACGGCCGGACGGCCGGAGTGGATTCACTCGCCTGTGGCGATGTCCTGCTGCACGGAATCCGAGGCCTGCGCCGTCCGGGTCGCGGTGATACTGCCGAGCAGCGACAGCGCGTGGGCGGAGGGGCTGCCGGGCTCGGCCTGGTAGACGACGAGTTGCTGACCGGGCGCGCTGTTGATGGTCAAGGACTCGTAGTCCAGGGTGAGTTCACCGACGACCGGGTGCCGGAAGCGCTTGGTCTCGTGCCGCTTCTGGCGGATGTCATGACGCGACCACAACCTGCGGAACGCTTCGCTCTTGAGCGACAACTCGCCCACCAGCTCGATCATCCGCGGATCGTCGTAGTCGGTCCCCGCCGACTCGCGCAGACCGCCGACCGTGTTGGCGGCGACCCGGTCCCAGTCCGGATAGAAATCCCGGGCGTCGGGGTCGAGGAAGACGAGCCGCATCAGATCCCCGCTGTAGGTGTGGCCGGCGAACAGGGCGCCACCGAGGGGGTTGTGCGCGAGCACGTCCATACAGCGCCCCAGAATCACGGCGGGCGTCCCGGTCCAGGTGTTCATCATCCGCAGCAGAACAGGACTCACCCGCTGACGCCGGGCGTTCTTGCGGGAACGTCCGGGCACGGGCCGGGCCAGTCGGTGCAGATGGGCCGTCGCGTCGTCGTCCAGCAACAGTGCCCGGGCGAGCGCGTCGACCACCTGTACCGAGGGGTTCCTCTCGCGGCCCTGCTCCAGGCGTATGTAGTAGTCGGTGCTCAGCCCGGCCAGCGTGGCCACTTCCTCCCGGCGCAGACCCGCCACACGGCGGTGGCCGGTCACGGGCACTCCCTGCTCCTCGGGCTGCACGAGGCCGCGTCGAGCTCGAAGGAACTGCCCCAGCAGGTTGTCGCCGTCCATGCCGTCGACAGTAGCCCCGCACCCCGAGCCGTGCGGCCGCGCAGGGTGGCCGTGATACTCCCAGGCTCGTCGGACTCAGGCCTGCGGCTGTCCGAGTTCGTTAGCGCCAGACGTCATGTCCTGGGTGCCGATGACCGAGAGAAGCCGCAGCTGGGCGGCGCCTTCGGTGCCGGGCGGGGCGCTGAACCACAGCAGGCGCTGGCGTCCGTCCTCGCTGAACAGGCTGTGGCAGTCCAGCTCGATGACGCCCAGCGCGGCGTGCACGATGCGTTTGTGGTCGGTCCGGCGAAGGGCGACATCGTGGGTGTCCCACAGGTCGGCGAACTCCTGGTTGCGCCGTCGTAGCGCGGCCACCATCCGGTGCACCTCGGTGTCGTCGCCGTGCCGTGCGGCGACCGCCTGGAGGTCGGCGACGAAGACCCGCGAGTGGTGGGGGTGGTCTTCGGCGGGGTAGAGGCCACGGGCGTCGGGGTCGGTGAACCAGCGGTAGACGAAGCTCGCTTCGGGGCCGCGCACCGCCGGGGGCCGGCCGACGAGCGCCGCAGCCAGATGGTTCTGCACCAGGGTTTCGTGCAGGTCGGTGATGACCTGGGCGGGAGTGGTGGTGAGCTGGTCCAGCAGGCCGAGCAGGGCCGGCTGCACGTGCGCGGTCGGGCCGTGCGCGGCCGGGGGGACGCGACGGCCGGCGAGATGGAACAGGTGGTCGCGTTCGTCGCCGTTCAGTCGCAGCGCCCTGGCCAGGGCGGCCAGCACCTGGGCCGAGGGCTGGGTGCCGCGGCCACGCTCCAACTCGGTGTAGTAGTCGGCGGACAGGCCCGCCAGCTGGGAGACCTCCTCGCGTCGCAGTCCGGGCACCCGGCGCCGTGGGCCGGTGGGCAGGCCGACATCGGACGGCCGTATGCGGGCGCGCCGGGACTTGAGGAACGCGGCGAGTTCGGAGTGGTTCACGCCCCTATCGTCACTCGCGTGGGCGTCCTGAACCAGGGGGTGGCAACCCCTGGGTGGAGACAGCCCTGGCTGGCCCGGCAGTGGCGGCCCACGCTGGAGAGGCAAGCAGGGAGCAGCCGGTGACCACACCGACGCCCCCCGCCACGATCACCCGTCGTGGCGTTCCGTAACCGGCATCTCTCGCAGGAGTCTCCATGCCGAACCAAGAATCCGCGCCGACTCGCTCCGTGCAGACTCGCTCCACGCCGACTCGCTCCGCGCTCGACGACCGCGCGGGCCTGCCCCGCGTCGCCATCGTCACCGGCGGCTCCCGCGGTATCGGCCGCGAGACGGTGAGCCGGCTGGCCGCCGACGGATTCGCCGTCGTGGTCGGCTACGCGGGCAACCGTGATCTGGCCGAGGCCGCCGTCAAGGAGGTCACCGCCGTCGGCGGCCGGGCCATCGCCGTCCAGGCCGACGTCGCCGACGAGCAGCAGGTCGCCGCACTCTTCGACACCGCCGCGTCCGAGTTCGGCGGCGTCGACGTCGTCGTCCACGCGGCCGGCCGAATGTATCTGTCCCCGGTCGCGGACCTGGACCTGGCGCAGCTGGACGCGGTGTACCGCACCAATATCCGTGGGAGCTTCGTCGTCGCCCAGCAGGCCGCCCGGAAGATCCGCCGCGGTGGGGCGATGGTCACGTTCTCCACGTCCGTGGTGGGCCTGGCGTTTCCCGGATACGGCGCCTACAGCGCCAGCAAGGGTGCCGTCGAGGCGCTCACGATGATCCTCGCCCGAGAGCTGCGCGGCCGGGACGTCACCGTCAACGCCGTCGCCCCGGGCCCCACCGCCACGGAACTGTTCCTCGACGGCAAGGACGAGGAGAGCATCGCCCGCCTGGCCGCCCAGCCCCCGTTGGAACGCCTCGGTACCCCCGCCGACATCGCCGAGGTCGTCGCCTTCCTCGCCTCGCCGGCCGGCCACTGGATCAACGGCCAGGTCGTCCGCGCCAACGGCGGCATCGTCTGACCTGCCGGTGTCACCGCGGTCGCGCGAGGCGCTGCCGGTGACACCGCCGGTGCCGTTAGTGAGCCGCACCCACTCGTTCGTGAGCCGCACCCACTGGCCTCGCGAGGACGACCATGCCCTGCTCCCCGCAGGCAGTTCCCTGTCATGCCATCCCAGAAAAGAGAACAACCATGCCCTTCGCCAACTTCAAGGTCCCCGCCGGCACCCTCGACGAGCAGCAGAAGGAGAAGATCGTCGCCCGCACCACCGAGCTCTACGTCGAGATCTACGGCGAACGGGCCCGCGCCAACACCATGGTCCTGGTCGAGGAGGTGGCCGACGGAGGCTGGGGCATCGGCGGCAACGTCCTGACTCTCGCCATGCTCGACCAATCACCCGAGGCGTGACGGTCTGACACCGGCGGGCAGCCGATCGGCTTCGGGGCCGGTCGGCTGCAGCCACTCAACCCGAAGACCGTGACTGCTGGTTGAACCATCCGGCTGCCGCGGATCGGCACGCGTGGCTCTCCGGTCAGTCGGGTGTGTCCGCCGAGTCGGCCGGCTCGGAGTCGTCGGCCGGCGCGGCCCGCTCGATGTCGTCGTTGGTCGCGGCCCAACTGGCCGGCAGGTTCAGGCCGTCCTGCGAGGCTGACGTGGGCTCGGCGGTGTAGGTGAGGAGGAACTGGCTGGGGTCGGGGCCCAGGGGGAAGGTCTCGAAAGGCAGGTCCAGGTCACCGACGACAGGGTGGTGCAGGCGCTTGACGCCTGTGGTGTGGATCCGGACGTTGTGGGCGGCCCAGCGGTGACGGAAGTCCTCGCTGCGGGTGGACAGTTCGCCGATCAGGTCCGTCAGCCGCCGGTCGTGGAGATCCCGGCCGGCCTCGGCGCGCAGCATGGCGACCGTGTCGTCCGCGACCGTGGTCCCAGTCGCGGAAGAACTCCCCGCGGCTGGCCGGCAAGGAGGCCGCCGTCGCCGTCACTACCGGCGTCCCCGCCGACCACTACACCCCCGAAGGCTCGAACCAGGCCACGATCGAGACCCTCCTCGGCAACTGGCACGCGACCCTGCGGCTGGGCCAGTTCGACATCCGGCAGCCGATGGTCAAGGTGTACGGCACGGCCTTCGGCCTCTTCGACGAGGACCTGGCCACCGTCGCCAAGCAGTACAACGAACTGCTCGCCTCCTTCGCCGCCTGACCCACGTCCCACGACCACCGCTGAACGCCCCTCCCGGGCGACCGGCGCCTGACGGGCAAAAGCCCCGTCAGGCGCCCCTTTTGGCGCCTCTAGAGCGGCGAAGCCGTTCAAGGGCGAGGGCGTTTCCGGTGCGAGTGGCTCATGCTCATGCCGCCGAGGAGGTGGACAGGCCCTCGGCGTTGGTGCGGCGGCGGGTGTAGCCGAGCCGGCGGGACAGGCTCCGTTCGCCGGAGTGGCGTATCAGGTCAGGGTGATTTCCAGGACGGTGACGGAGAGCGGCGGCAGGGTGCTGGTGAAGGAAGCCGCGGCGCCGGTGACGGTGCCGGTCCTGGGCACCACAGCCGTGGGTTCGGTCAGCGTGTTGGTGGTGGTGGGTGAGGGTCCGGTCAGGACGGTGGCGGTGGCGTTCCTCTCGACACCCTTGGCCAGCCCCTTCAGTTCGACCGGCACATTCACTTTCTCCGTCCCGCAGTTGACGACCGCGAGGTAGAGGCGGCTCCCGGAGCGGGTGGCGACGGTGGCGACGGCCGGCAGTGCACGGGCGGCGGCCGGCAGCACTGTGCTGCCCAGCCCGCTCGTCAGCATGTGCTGCGCCCAATAGCTGGGCGAGGCGTAGCTGGTGAGGTTGTCATAGGCGATCAGGTTGGTCGCCCAGACGTTGTTCTTGACGTGGGAGAAGAGCGGCGCGTAGCACTCCATGAGGACCTGGTCGGAGTTGCGGATCAGCCCGGCCAGCCACGCGGCGTCGCCCAGCGCGGCGTTCAGGTCGGGTGTGGGGCGGCCCTCCTGCGCGGCCCATTCCCCGACGAAGACCTTCGTCGAGTTGCGGTCCCGGCTGTCGTACTTGTGGGTGGAGGCCTGAGCGGCGGACGGCGCGAGGTAGTAGTGCTCGTCGATCAGGTCCGGCTCGCGACTCGTCACCGGCGTCGTGGCGATCAGCTTCAGTTGCGGGTACTTCGCCTTGATCGCGTCGTGGAAGGCCGCATACCGCTCCTCGTACGATCCGGAGCGGTCGAAGAAGTCCTCGTTGCCGATCTCCACGAACTCGAGCGGGAACGGCTTCGGGTGTCCGTCGGCGGCCCGCTTCGCGCCCCAGGTGCTGGTCACCGGGCCGGTGACGTACTCGATCTCGTCGAGTGCGTCCTGGACGTATGGCTTGAGCGCGTCGCCGGTCACGTGTTCGCCCTTGAGCGAGTAGCCGGCGAAGACGGCGAGGACCGGCTGGGCGTCCATGTCCTCGACCCATTCCAGGTATTCCAGCACTCCGAGCCCGTCCGTCGACCAGTAGCCCCAGGCGTCGTCCATGTGGCCGGGGCGCTCCCAGGCCGGACCGATGGTCTTCTTCCAGTCGAACCGAGTGGCGATCGTGTTGCCCTCGAGGAAGTTTCCGCCGGGGAAGCGCAGGAACTTCGGTTTCAGAGCGACCAGTTTCTCCATCAGGTCGATGCGCAGTCCGTTGGGACGGTTGTTGTAGGTGGGAGGGAAGAGGGAGACGTGCTGGAGCCATAGGGTCTCGCCCCCGGCGGCGGGGTCGGCGATGGTGACGGTCAGTTTCGCGTCACCGACCACGGGGGTGCCTGGACCGGTGCGCAGGGTGAGCTCGAAAGGGCGGTCGGGGAACGTGGTGCCGACGTGGGGCACCTGTGCGGACGCGTACACCGTCGCGCCGTCCGCCGACTCGATGGTCACCGTGAGGGGCCCGATCCGGTGCGATGCCTTGGCGAACAGCCGGGCCTTGTACGTGGTTCGGGGCCGCACCGGTATTCCCCAGTAGCCGTCATTGGCCACCCCGGCCCGGCTTCCGGCCCCGGTGCCGCTCGGCAGTACGACCTTGAGGGAACGCTTGAGCGCGTCGTTGAGTGGAGTGGCGGTGTCGAGAGCGAGAGTCGTCCCACCGACGGCGGACCAGTGGACCGGCGCGGTGTCGCTGGCCATCATCGCGCGGTTCTGTACCAGTTCGGCGTAGATACCTCCCTCGCCCGAGTGGTTGATGTCCTCGAACATCAGGCCGGGAAGGATGGGGGACACGGCGTGCGCGGGGTGGGCGACGTCCACGCTGAGCAGCGGTGTCGTGGTCTCCACCGGCACTCCGGCCAGCGCCGCGACCTGGTCGGAGGTGAGGACGGACGGGAACATCCACACGTCGTCGATCAGGCCGTGCCACTGGTCGACGTGCCCGCCGCCGTACAGGGCGCGGCCGATGGCGGTGTCGCCGCTGCCGGCCCATCCCGCTGTGTAGGCCGTTTCCCCTTCCAGCACGCCGTTGACGTAGAGGCGGGTGACGCCGGCTGCGGGGTCACTGACGCCGACCAGATGGGTCCAGGCGCCGATGGCGGGGGCGGAGGCGGCGGCCGCCACCGCGGCATTTCCGGTGGCGTCCCCGTTCAGCCGAGCGAAGGCGAAGGTGCCGGTGTCGTCGCGCAGCCCCAGGTAGAAGGAGCTGACGACCTTGCCGTCGATGCTGACGGCGGTCTGGTAGCCGCCCGTCTGAGCGAGGTTGACCCATGCGGCTACCGAGAATGCCTTGGATGTGTCGAGGGCCGGCCCGGACGCCGCGGCGTTGCCGTCTGCCGTGAGGCCCAGGCAGTGGGCGCCGACCTTGCCGGTGTCCCAGGTGGCAGCGCCCTGGAGTACCGCGGTGCGAGCGTTGCCCGAAGAGTCGGCGGCGGAGGTACCGGAGCCCTCGTCGAAGGTCCAGTGCGCGGCTGCGGAGGGGAGGTCCGCGGCAGGGGCGTCCGCGGCCGCGCCGGAGCGCTCGGCGGCCCGGGCGGGAGCGGAGGCGGCGAACGTCCCGGCGAGGGACGCGGCGCCCAGGGCGGCTGTGAGGACGGTCCTGCGGGGCAGCGCGGCTTCTGAAGACATGTGCGACGTTCCTTGGTGAGATGAGTCGGTCAGGGCAACTGCCCAGTGCGGTGCGGCGGGGGAGGACCATGACGAATGGGGGGACTGCCGTTCCGCGGTTTGTCGCCCGCATCCGTGGTGATCGCAAACCTTGGGCGCCGATGGCCAGGGTGATGTCTGTGCGGGGGCGAGACCGAACTGCGGCGTTACCTGAAGTTGACGCCAGCCCCGACGCCGACGCCCAGTCGCCGTTCCTGGTCGAGCCCACGACGGTCACCACCCGTGTGGAGTGGCCTCCACCGTCGGCGAACGGCGGGCGGCACCGCCCTCGGTGCCCGCAGTGCTCGCCGCCGCCGACGGGACGGATGACTCGGTGGGTTCGGTCAGGGGGCGATGTCCCACTGCTGGCATGTGTTGTCGAGTTGCTGCCACTGGCGGACCGTGGTGCCGTTGGCCGTTCCGCAGTTCGCGACGTCCAGCGCCATTCCGGTGTTGACGTTGGTGATGCTGTAGTGGCTGCCGGCCTTGGTGACGTCCCACTGCTGGCAGGCGTTGCCGAGCGAGGCCCACAACTGGACGGCGGTGCCGTTGCTCTCCCCGCAGTTCTTGTCGTCCAGGACCGTGCCGCTGTTGACGTTGGTGATGGTGTAGTGGCCGTTGCCTGCGGCGGCGAACTTCCACTGCTGGCAGGTGTTGCCGAGCGAGGACCAGATGTCGACCGAAGTCCCGTTGGCGGTACCGCAGTTCACCGCGTCCAGGACCTTGCCGGAGTTGGTGTTGGTCAGGCGGTAGGCGGTGCCGGCGACGGGGAAGGCGGCGGCCGGCGTGGTGTAGCCGACGGAGGTGACGTTGGCCTGAACGGCGTTGTCGGCGGCGTCGGTCGGGTAGCCGGAGGTCATGACGCCTTCGAAGAAGGAGCCGTCGGACCCGTTGCTGTTGTCACCGCCGGTGCCGAGGACGATGGCGCCCTCCATGTGCATCGGGGTGTAGCCGCCGAGGTTGGGTAGAGCGCCGTTGTACCAGGTGGTCAGAGAGCCCGATTGTGCGTTGCCGCCCTTGATGGCGTAGGTCGTCGTGCCGTTGTTCTTCTCCATGGCGGTGACGTACTCGCTGGAGTTGCCCTTGTTGTTCGCGTTCGAGCCGTTTCCTCCGAAGAAGAGCCCGTTCTCCAGGTCCGCCTCGACCCAAGGGCCCGATCCGGCGCCGGAACACGAGAACCAGCACTCCGTACCGAAGTTGATCGCGTCCATGTGTCCGTTGCCGGTGTCGTTGCCGGACGTCTCGGCGTTGCCGTAGTCGAAGCAGCACCGGTGGTTCACGTGGTGGCCGCTGGTCACCATGTACGCGCCCTCGGGCGAGCTGCCGGTGGCGATGCCCGTGGTGCTGTTGTCGCGGTAGCCGACGCCGGCGGACACGAAGACGCCGTATGCCGCGTGGCCGCCGACCGTGACCGGCAGGGCGTTGGCGATCGCGCCGACGTCCTGTCCGCCGTTGCCGCCCGGTCCCTCGATGGTCAGGTCGTTGTGGTTCGGGCTCTGGTCGTAGATCTTGGTGATGACGCAGGTCGTGCCGGCGCAGAAGGAGTCCTGTGCCGCGGCGTTGGCGTAGCCGCCGGCGGTGAGTACGCCGATGTTGGTCGTGGCGGAGTCCGAGGTGCGCTTGACCTGGTAGAGAGCGCCGTTGTAGGAGGCGTAGAGCGCCCGCGTGGTGCTGTGCGCCGCGGCGCAGGGCGTCCCCGCGGAGGCGTAGATGTCGCAGGGCAGGGACGAAGCGGCCTGAGCCGTCCCCGCGGTACCGATGACTCCGGCCAGGATGCCGGCGAGCAGCGTGAGGACCGCGCCCACCACCTTCAGCCGGATCCCTCTCAGGTGTCTGCCTATCACTGTGAACCTCTTCCGTCGTGCGTTCTTGTCCGGCGCGACGCCGCGTGCGCAGGGAGCAGGGGGCGTCGACCGCTCAGCGGGGGAGGGGGGATGTGAGCGCTAACAATGGAGGACGTCTCGGATGCCGCCCCTCATCCGAGCTGTAGGGAGGCGAGGGTGCGGTCGGCCTGTCGGTCGCTCTGTTGGGGCTGGACCGCGGTGTTGTGTCCGCGCCGTTCTCACGTGGTCGGTGACTGATCGACCGGTCTCGCGACACCATCTTTTTACGCCGCGGTGAACTGCAGGCAACACAGTTGAACAGTCAAGAGTGCGGAAACTAAGGTCATGCGCTGCTTTGGCCCCGGTGCTCGGTCGGCAGCCATCCTGCTCCGCCATGGGTGACGGATGAGCAGGTCAAGGCGGTTCTCGGCCCTGGCAACGCGGTTAAGAATTCCGAAAGACAGTACGGGGAGCGATTGACCTACCGAAAATGTGTGCGCTAACAATTCCCCCACAACGCTCCTGGTGTCGGCCGGGAACCGCACCGCTCGAAACGTGACGCCGCGTGAGGAGGTTGAGCATGGAAGGGGCTCGTGCACCCGTGATGGCGGACGTGGCCCGGATCGCGGGCGTCTCGCACCAGACCGTCTCGCGGGTCCTCAACGACCACCCGAACGTGCGGCCCGTCACCCGGATCCGTGTGCTCGCGGCGGTCCGCGAACTCGGCTACCGCCCCAACGCCGCCGCCCGCACCCTGGCAACACGCCGCACCCGCACCCTCGGTGTGATCAGCTTCAACACCACGCTGTACGGCCCGGCCTGCATGCTCTACGGCATCGAACAGGCGGCCCGGCAGCAGGAGTACTTCGTCACCGTGGCCGCCGTCGGCGCGCTCGATCGGCGTTCGCTGCTGGACGCCGTCGACCGTCTCCGGGACCAGGGCGTGGCGGGAATCATCGTCATCGCGCCGCAGACCGCCGCGGTCGGCGCACTGGCGAACGTGCCGCCGGACGTGCCCTTGGTCGCGGTCGGCTGCGGTACCCACACCGCGTTGGCCTCGGTCGCCGTGGACAACGAGGCGGGTGCCGAGCTCGCCACCTCCTACCTGCTCGACCTCGGCCATCACACGGTGCACCACCTGGTCGGGCCGCGTTCCTGGCTCGACGCCCAGGAGCGTGAGGCCGGATGGCGCAACGCCCTGGAAAAGCGGGACGCCGCGGTGGCCGAGCCGCTGGTCGGCGGTGACTGGACGGCCCGCACCGGATACGAGCACGGTCGACGGATCGCCGCAGACCCCGATATCACCGCGGTGTTCTGCGCCAACGACCACATGGCGCTCGGCCTGCTGCGGGCGCTGCAACAGGCCGGGCTCCGGGTGCCCGAGGACATCAGTGTCGTCGGCTTCGACGACACGCCGGAGGCCGAGTACTTCGGACCGTCACTGACCACCGTCCGCCAGGACTTCGACGAACTCGGCCGACGTGCCCTGCGTGCGCTGATCGAGATCGTCGGTGATCCCGACGCCGGGATTCCGCCGGCCAACGAGACACCTCACATCGTCATCCCGCCCAGTCTGGTGGTGCGAACCTCGGCGACCCGTCCCAGACACTGACCGACCCGTCCCAGACACTGACCGACGCACACCGGCCGAACCATCGTCGGAGTCTCGCCCGTCGTCCGTCGCACCACCGACCTGCCCACAGGAAAGGAAACCGACATGGGCCGCTCCCAGTTACCGTGATCGCCAACGCTCCGGCTGCGGGACAAACACCACGTCGTCCGGCTCCCGATCGTCAGGGGCCCGCCGTCGCAAGTGACGTGCCTAGGCCGAACGACCGCGCCGTCCAGGCCGTTTGGGCTGTGAAACCGGCGAAGTGGTGGCCGACCGCACGCGATCCGGAGCTTCCCCGGCGGCCGCGACCGCTTCACCCAGGCCACCGTCCCGCCCAATGGCCCACATGTTCTGACTAACCATCAGGCGACTTGGCATCACCGACCTGCCGCCCCTGCCACGGTCACACGGTCGGCTCCCACCCGGCGGCATTCCTCCGCCATCTACCGGTCCACCCGCGCGATCCGCCGGATCCAGGCCGGCCACTCGCCCGCCGACGACTCCCGAGTGGACCACCCTCAACCTCCCCGCCCGCCCCTGGGCACCGGTGTGCCATCGGCCGGGCCCGGCGGCCGGGATCGCGATCCAGTCATCCCCAGTTGCCCACATCCGTCCCGGTCGTGGGCTCGCCCCCCGACACGCCTAGAAGGGCGCTGATCACCCATGATTCGCACCAGACGAGCCCGCACTGTGGCCGCCGCGACCGCCGTGCTCATCTCGCTCACCGCTGCCGGCTGCTCCAAGAACGCGGGCGGCTCCGACTCCTCCGGCTCGGCGCGCTCGAGCGCGGGCTCCAGCGCGGCCCCGGTCGCGCTGGCCGGTTCGGTCAGCTTCAACCAGACGAGCCTCGCCAAGCTCGACGCGGCGCTGAAGTCGGCGCTGGCCGGCAAGGACGTGTCCAAAGTCGACATCGCGATGGTCGTGAACGTGGCCGCCGACTACTGGAAGGCCGGTCAGGTCGGGTTCCTCAAGGGTTGCTCCGACCTCGGCGTCGCGAAGAGCAAGTGCACGTACTTCGCTCCGGCCAACGGCAAGTTGACCGAGCAGAACTCGGAGCTGGAGACCCTGCGCTCGCAGGGCGTCACCGGCTACTCGATCTCGGCGATCGACCCGACGTCAGCTGCGGGGACCATCCACTCCGACGTTCAGAAGGGCATCGGCGTCCTGGCGATCGACTCGCCGCTGCCCGGCACCGACGCGGCCTCGCTCTACCTCGGCACCCCGAACTACACCGCCGGATTCCAGGCGGGCACCGCGATGAAGCAGGTGCTCGGCGGCAAGGGCAAGGTGGCGATCCTGGTCGGCTCGCTCACCGCGTCGAACGCCACCCAGCGCATCGCGGGCTTCGAAGCCGCGCTGAAGGGCACCAAGATCACGGTCGCCCAGAAGGTCAACGACAACCTCCAGGCCAGCACCGCGACCTCCGACGCCGAGACCATCCTGGCCAACAACCCCGACGTCAACGGCCTTTACGGCGTTTACTCCTACGACGGCCCCGCGCTGGCGCAGGCGGTGACCTCGGCGGGCAAGACGTCTTCGGTGCACATCGTGTCCGACGATTCCGACGCCCAGACCCTGAAGTTCATCAAGTCCGGCGTCATCTCCGGCACCGTTGTGCAGATGCCGTACCAGCAGGGCTACACCGGGGCGTACATTCTGGCCGCGGAGAAGGTGCTGGGCAAGGCCAAGACGATGGCGATCGTCAAGCCGTACCTGGAGAAGGACGGTTCAACCCTGAGCTCCGGCGTGGGCCTGGTCACCCAGTCCGACCTGAGCGCGTACCAGTCCCTCGAGTCGAAGCTCGGGATCGGCTGAGCATGACGGCCACAAGGAACGCCCCGGGCCGCGCGATCACCGCGCGGCTGCGGGGAGTGCACAAGTCCTACGGACCGGTGCGCGTCCTGGACCTGCCGGAACTCGACCTCTACGCCGGCCAGGTGATCGGCGTGGTCGGCGAGAACGGCGCCGGAAAATCCACGCTGATGGGCACACTGGCCGGATCGGTCCACCGGGACGGCGGCGAGATCCTGATCGACGGCGAGCCCCTCGTCGCGGGGTCCACCGAGGCCGCTGGGCAACTCGGTATCGCCATGGTCTCGCAGGAGTTCCCTCTGGTGGGACAGCTCTCGGTGGCGGAGAACCTGCTGCTCGGCCGCCGTCCGCGGAAGTCGCAGCGGCGGTTCCTGGTGGACCGTGCCGCACAGCGGGCCGAGGCCGAGGCGATGCTGACGGAGATCGGTGTGTCCGCGGAGACGATCGCGGTGAGCCGGGAGGTGCGCACCCTTCCGGTGCCGACGCGGCAGATGATCGAGATCGCCAAGGCCTGGGGCCGCGAGCCCAAGCTGCTGATCCTTGACGAGCCGACCTCCTCCCTGGGTCCGGTCGAGGCCGAGATGGTGCTGGGCCTGGCCCGGCAACTGGCCGAACGCGGCGGCACGGTGCTGTTCATCGGGCACCGTCTCGACGAGGTACGGGACATCAGCGACCGCGTCCTGGTGTTGCGCAACGGCAGGCTGGTCGCCGACCTCGAACCGGCTCAGGCCACCGAGGATCGGCTGATCCGGGAGATGGTCGGCGGTGAGGTCACGCAGGGTGAGCCGAAGGCGTCGGCGGCGAGCCCGGTCCTGCTGCAGGTCGAGGGCCTGACCGCGGACGGTCTCGGCCCCGTCGACCTGGAGGTGCGCGAGGGCGAGATCCTCGGCGTGGCCGGACTGATGGGCTCGGGCCGTAGCCGCCTCGTCCACACGATCGCCGGCGCGCAGCCCTCGACGGGCGGCCGGATGCTGCTGGGCGGCGAGCCCTACCAGCCGCGGGGCGCGGGTGACGGCGTGGCGGCCGGGATCGCGCTGATCCCCGAGGACCGCAAGGAGCAGTCGCTCGTGCTGTTCGCGTCCATCCGGTCGAATGTCGTCGTCTCGGTGCTCAGGCGGATCAGCACCCGGGGCCTGCTCGGCCCGGGCCGGGAACGCGCCGAGGCACGGAAGATCACCGAGAACGTCAACGTGCGGATGCGGTCGGTGGAGCAGCCGATCGGCTCGCTGTCCGGCGGCAACCAGCAGCGCGCCATCTTCGGCCGCGCCTTCGCCGCGCAGCCGCGTCTGCTGCTGCTCGACGAGCCGACCCGCGGCGTGGACGTGGGCGCGAAGGCGGAGATCTACAAGCTGATCGACCGTGCAGCCGAGCAGGGCATGGCGCTGGTGGTGGCCTCCTCAGAACTGGAGGAACTGCTGTGGATCTGCCATCGCATCGCCGTGATGAACCACGGGCGGGTGGTCACGGTCCTCGACCGGGCCGATGCCACCAAGGAACGGATCATGACGGCCGCGGCCGGAACGTCCCCCCTCAACCAGGCATCGCCCGATCAGGCATCGCCAGATCAGGAACAGCCCGATCAGGAACAGCTGACGAACGGAGCCACAGCATGAGCGCTCAGAGCACGCTCGTACCCGACGAGGTCGTGCCGCGTTCCCGCCCGGCGGTATCGAGCCTCGCCCGCAAGCTCGCGGCCTCCCCGGAGGCCGGCGTGATCATCGCCTGCGTGCTGGTGTTCGCCGGGATCGCGGCCAATGCGGACACGTACACCGCGGTGGGCAACCTCCAGGTGATGGGCCGCGACCTGTCGCAGGTCGGCATCCTGGCGATCGGCGAGTCGCTGGTCATCCTGACCGGTGGCATCGACCTCTCGGTGGGCGCGCTGGCCGGTCTGGCCGGCATCCTGGCCGCCTGGATGAACGTGAACGAGGGCCTGCCCGCGCCTCTCGCCATGCTGCTCACGCTCGTGATCTGCGGCGGCGTCGGCCTCTGGCACGGTGTCATGGTCACCCGCCTGAACGTGCCGCCCTTCGTGATCACCCTGGTCACCTACACCGTGGCCCAGGGCCTGGCACTCGCGATCACCAGCGGCTCGCCCATCAACAACCTGGACCCGATGTTCAGCAACCTGAGCCAGTTCTACATCGGCCAAGTGCCGGTTCCCGCACTGTTCTTCGTGGGAGCGGCCGCCATCGCCTGGTTCGTGCTGGAGCGCACCTACGTGGGCCGCCAGATCTACGCGGTCGGCGGCAACAAGGAGGCCGCCCGGCTGGCCGGCATCCCGACCGCCCGCCGGATCACCTCCACCTACGTCGCCAGCGCCGCGCTGGCCGGTGTGGTCGGCATCATGGTGATCGGCCGGATGAACGTGGCCGACCCCTCGGTCGGCGCCGGCTGGGAACTGACCGCGATCGCCGCCGCGGTGGTCGGCGGCATGTCGCTCTCCGGCGGCGAGGGGCGTATCGCCGGCATCGCGGCCGGCGCGATCCTGCTGGAGTTCATCACCAACGGCCTGCTCGCGCTCAAGGTCAGCCCGTACGACCAGCAGGTGGTGCAGGGAGCGGTTCTCGGCGTCGCCATCCTGCTCGACCGGGTGCGCGCCCGCTACTTCGGCAGGAGCCGCAGCTAGCACGTCCCTCGACTCCGCCGATCCGGACACGGATGCCGCCTCGGCTCCCTCAGAAGATCGAACAGCGATCGATATGTCGAATACGTCCATTACGTCAATGTGAGGAGGCTGATGGTGAACGCCGGAGACGAGACAGCCGGGAACCCGGAACCCTGCGTCGTAGGAGTCGACTTCGGGACGCTGTCCGGCCGGGCCGTGGTGGTCCGTGTACGGGACGGCGCGGAGTTGGGGACCGCCGAGCAGGGGTACCGGCACGCGGTCCTGGACCGGGAGCTGCCCGACGGGACATCTTCGGCTGGTTCATCCGCACCGGCTTCCCCGCGTCGTACGCCGAAGAGGCCGCCGCCCTGGGGCGTGACCCGCACGAACACCTGACGGCGCTGGCGGCCGGGCAGCGGGTGGGCGAGCACGGTCTGATCGCGCTGGACTGGCAGAGCGGCAACCGCAGCGTCCTGGTCGACCACGACCTCAGCGGCGTCGTGGTGGGCCTGACCCTGTCCACCCGCCCCGAGGACGTCTACCGGGCGCTGCTGGAAGCCACCGCCTTCGGCACCCGCACCATCATCGAGACATTCGAGACCGCCGGCGTGCCGGTACGAGAGCTGATCATCGCGGGCGGGCTGACCAAGAACGCGCTGCTGATGCAGATCTACGCCGACGTCACCCGCCGTCCCCTCGGTGTCATCGACTCGGCACAGGGTCCCGCTCTCGGCGCGGCCATGCACGCCGCGGTGGCGGCCGGGGCGTACGCCGACATCCGGGCGGCCTCCCACGCCATGGCCAAGGCCCGCCCAGCCGTGTTCCTCCCCGACCCCGAGCGGGCCGGGGCCTATGACCGCCTGTACGCCGAATACCGGCTCCTGCACGACTACTTCGGCCGCGGCGCCAACGAGGTCATGCACCGACTGCGCCGGATCCGCGCCGAGGCGTCATGTCGGAAGCCTGCCCCCGGCCAGGCCGCGCCCGTGACTGTCAGGCGGCGTTACCCGCCGAGGTCCGGGCGGCACCAGGGACCGGGACGTCGCCCGTGTCCTCGGCGACTGCGGCCTTCGCCGGTGCCCCGATTCCGAGCTTCTCGAGGATCTTCTTCTCGATCTCGTCGGCGAGGCCGGGGTTGTCCTTGAGGAAGTTGCGGGCGTTCTCCTTGCCCTGGCCGAGCTGGGCGCCCTCGTACGTGTACCAGGCGCCCGCCTTGCGGACGAAGCCGTTCTCCACGCCCATGTCGATCAGGCCGCCCTCGCGGCTGATGCCCTGCCCGTAGAGGATGTCGAACTCGGCCTGCTTGAAGGGCGGAGCGCACTTGTTCTTGACGACCTTGACGCGGGTGCGGTTGCCGACCGCGTCGGTGCCGTCCTTCAGCGTCTCGATACGTCGGATGTCGAGCCGCACCGAGGCGTAGAACTTCAGCGCCCGGCCACCGGTCGTGGTCTCCGGCGAGCCGAACATCACGCCGATCTTCTCGCGGAGCTGGTTGATGAAGATCGCGGTGGTCTTGGACTGGCTCAGCGCACTGGTGATCTTCCGCAGCGCCTGGCTCATCAGACGGGCCTGCAGACCCATGTGGGAGTCGCCCATCTCGCCCTCGATCTCGGCGCGTGGCACCAGGGCCGCGACGGAGTCGATCACGATCAAGTCGATCGCGCCGGAGCGGATCAGGATGTCGACGATCTCCAGCGCCTGTTCACCGTTGTCCGGCTGGGACAGGATGAGGTTGTCGGTGTCGACGCCGAGCTTCTTGGCGTACTCGGGGTCGAGTGCGTGCTCGGCGTCGATGAAGGCCACCGAGCCGCCGGCCTTCTGTGCGTTCGCTACTGCGTGCAACGTCAGGGTCGTCTTGCCGGAGGACTCCGGCCCGTATACCTCCACCACACGGCCGCGGGGCAGACCGCCCACGCCGAGCGCCACGTCCAGCGCGGTCGATCCTGTAGGGATCACCTCGATGGGCTCATTGGGCCGCTCGCCGAGGCGCATGACCGCGCCCCTGCCAAATTTCCGCTCGATCTGTGCGAGCGCGGTGTCCAGCGCCTTCTCGTGGTCGGTTCCTGCCATGAGCTTTCACCCGGTCCGATTGTGTGGCACGCCGCACGTCGGAGAACGTGAGCGTCTACTGCCGACAACGGACGTCTCGGAGATCCCAGTAAACGAACATCCGATCGATTTGCGTGTCCAGTGAAAGGTACCAAACAGAGGGGAGCGGGACGGGTCGCGCTCCGGACGCAGACCGCGCCGCCGCCCGCTTTCCCTCGCTGAACCGCGGCGCCGTCGAATGTCGTCACTGCTTCCGAGAATGCCCTCCACCGACTTCGTGACGTTAGCAATGGGTCGTGGATGAACGAGGAGGAGGCAGAGCGCGTTCATCTTTCCGTGGAGCGGTTGCTGATGCGGTTGCCTGAAGGTTCTACGGTAGGGGTGGTCACCCCATTCCGTGCTCAGAAGGACCTGATCGCCGAGCGCTGGAAGCACGAGGGGCGCGTTCGGGTCGGCACGGTGCACGCGTTCCAGGGGGGACAGCAAGACGTGATCCTTTTGTCCCTGGTAGCAGGTGCGAGAATGCGCCCCAGTGCGGTCAACTGGCTCTGCCGCGAGGTCAATCTGTGGAACGTGGCCATCACCCGCGCCCGCTCGCACCTCATCGTGTTCGGCGACCGCGACTTCTGGTCGGTTCGGGCGGGCATGCCGCATGCAGTGCTGGACGCGGCTGAGGCCAAAGCAGCGCTGCTTTCGCCCGGTGCGAACTCCGGGCAGCAGGACGAGCTTGTTGGCGACCGGCTTCAACTCATGCTGGCAGACGCGATGTCCGGAGTCCTGCTCGACAGGAACGTCACGGCTGACGGCTACCCCTACGACTTCGACGTCCGCCGAGGCACGGGTGCTGTCCAGGTCCGGCTGGACCACGGGGCGTCCTCCGACATGGAGGACGCACGCCACTTGAAGCTCGCCCTCAGCCACACGGCCCTGCTGCCGAACGGCGTGCGGCTGCCTGCCTGGCATGTGTGGGCCGACCGAGCGGAGCGAGTGACGGCGCGGCTCGGCGGCCCGTGAGGAGGCCGAGTACAGGACCTCGTTCGATCAGGTCGCGGGGCGCTCCGCGGTCGGCGAGGGCGCGGACCTTGGTCCCGATCACGTCCTCCTCCGCGAGGACGGGCCCGTACGGGCTTTGGGTGACTGGCCGCCAGAAGATTTCCTTGAGGATGTCGACTTCGCATTCCTCCCCGGTGGCCGGGTCGGACACGGTGAAGCGGGCGGACAGCGGGGCGGTCTCCAGCGCGTGCACCTTCCAACCGCGGGCTTCCAGGCCGGCGCGGAGCGTGGCGGCGATGTCGGCCATGGGGGCCGGGTTCTCGGTGGCGACGTCGAGGTCCTGGCTGGGGCGGTTCACGAGGCGGTGGGCCCGCACGGCGTATCCACCGGTGAGAACCAGTGGATACGGGGAACCTAGCGCGATCACATCCGCCAGGAGCCGCGTGTGCAGCTCCGGCATGTCCGTCACGCGGCTGCCCGGGTGCGGGAGGCGAGCTGGGGGAAGGCGTCTTCCCATACGGCGCGCACGGTGCGACCGACGAGGGTGCGCAGCACAGGCCACAGCTGGAGGAGTAGGTCCCGGTTGAGGTACCGGGGCAGGTCATCACGCAGGCCCTCGTGCAGGACGGTGCGGTACAGGCCCATGCGCTGGCGAGGCTTGGTCAGGTCGTACGAGGTCATCCCCGACCAGGCCATGTGCAGCGGCAGCTCCACGATCCCCTGGGCCGGGCCGGACAACTCATCCAGCGACTCCGGCAGACGACGCCGGAACTTCTCCCGGTAGAGCGCGAGGTCCTCGGCGTCTGCGCCCCGGAGTCCCTTGGCGCGGGTGCGGGGTGCTGTGAGCTGGAGGGCATGAGTCCATTATGGCGGCCGGAGGAGTGGCGCGGGTCATGATGAGCGAGCCGGTGTCTGACGTGAGAGAGGCGGAGCCTGCTGGGGAGCTGCCTTTAGCAGCTCGGTCTGCCCGAGTGGGCAGGACGGGCAATCGGTCGTGACGCTCTGGTCGTCCGCACGCCTCGCGGTGAGCCGAGAAGGCGGCTCTGACCTGGCCTTTTCCCTCACTCGCTCAGGTCGGCACCTTTCCGATGACGTCGCACGTGGAGTGTGTGGCGATTCTTGAGCCCGCTGCAAAGGGTCTCTGACCTGCAGTTTTCCTAGGTTGCTCAGGCGCGTCCGGGTGCGCTCGACGTTCCCCGAAATACACGACGTGGAACGTGTCCTGGTGCCGGGGAGTGGGTTCGACCTGCGGCTTCGTGGGCGTCTCGCGAGGTGATGGACGCGTTCTCCTCGGCCCGTGGGGGCGTATGGGAAACCGTCCTGACGCTCATTTGACGCTGTTCCCGACGGAGCGTCAGGTCGGCGGCCCGCCCGCTTTCGATGCTGAGGCATACAAGCAGCGCTACGCGGTAGAGCGATGCATCAACCGGTTCAAGCGGTGGCGCGGCCTGGCCATGCGAACGGACAAGCTTGCCATCGCCTACCAGGCCGCACTCGGCCTCGCCGCCATCCTCATCTGGCGATGACGAAAGAGAAAGAGACTAGGCGGGCCCTGAAGAGGAGGGATCGACTGTTGGTCATGACGCTCGTTTGACGCTCCGAGCATCCGAAGGGCGCTTTGGTGGAGCAGTAAATGGGTCTTGACCTGCGAATACGACAGACCCTCTCCCTTCTGGCGTCTTTCCGTATGGAGCCGGAAACCGGCTCGCCCGTCTGCCCTGGTCTGCCGCCCGCGGCGCACCCGGCACGTAACGGACCTGCTCGGATGGACAGCGAAGAGCCGCCGTCGGCGGCCGTGTGGATCGATCTCATTGGTTGAGATTTCACTTACCCTGGTGAGGTCAAGTAAGGCTTGCCTTATATGCTGCCCTCGCCCTGCCGCCCCATCTGGTGTGGCTGGGGTGCACCGTCTTCTCCCGGACGACAGGACCCCCATGCGTACGACCTCCCGTGGCCTCTTCGCGGCGCTTGCTCTCACCCCGCTGCTGGCCGGCTGTTTCGTGTCCGGCGAAGGAGGCTCGGGTACGGATGCAGAAGGCGGGTCGGCGGGCCGGCTGAGGGTGGCTCTCGCGGTGCCGCCGGTGCAGGCTCTGTCGCCATACAGCAACGACGCCACCTTGCTGAGCAAGCTTTCCGTCGCCGAGGGCCTGACCGCGCTGGACAAGAACGGCGCCGCCGCGCCCGCGCTGGCGAAGTCCTGGAAGCAGACGAACGACACCACCTGGACCTTCGAGCTGCGCAAGGCCACCTTCCAGGACGGCGCCCAGGTCACAGCCGAGTCCGTCGTCAGCGCGCTCGACCACGCGGGTGCCGCCGTGCCCAAGCCCCGCGTCCTCAGTGAAGTGACCCTCACCGCGAAGGCCGAGGACGCTGACACCGTCACCATCAGCACCAAGGCGGCCGACCCGGTGCTCCCGCTGCGGCTGGCCAGCCCGGCGCTGGGCATCCTCGCGCCGAAGGCGTACGCGAAGGACGGCACGGTCAGCCCGGTCGGCACCGGAACGGGCCCCTTCGAGATAGCGAAACTCACCGGCAAGTCCAGGGCCACACTCGACCGTTACGACGGCTACTGGGGTGGCAAGGCCAAGGCGTCCGGGATCGACGTGACGTGGATAGCCGACGGCGCCGCCCGCGCCAACGCCCTACGCGGCGACGACGTCGACATCGCCGAGTGGA
The DNA here is from genome assembly GCF_056820935.1 of Streptomyces sp. Q2. Lineage (NCBI taxonomy): Bacteria > Bacillati > Actinomycetota > Actinomycetes > Kitasatosporales > Streptomycetaceae > Streptomyces > Streptomyces sp. Q2. Next base: position 116,580 of record NZ_JBXEJE010000017.1, read on the forward strand.
TCCCCACCGCCCAGGCGAAGCTGCTGGACGAGAAGACCCGTCACGAGGTGCCGTCCGTACGGACCGACAGTCTGATCCTCAACACCGGCAGCGGCCTGTTCACCGACCCCGCACTGCGCGCGACAGCCCGCGAGGCCGTGGACGGCGCCGCGCTCGTCGACTCGGTCTTCGGTGGGTACGCCGACCCCGCGCAGGGCCTGTTCGGGCCCGCCGTGTCCTGGGCAGCCGGCAAGCGCGTCGACGTCACCGGCCGCGCTGAGGCCGCGACCACCGCACAGGTCAAGTCCAAGGCGAAGGGCAAGACCCTGCGCCTGGCCACCTACACCAACCGCGCGGAACTGCCCGAGGCAGCGACCGTCGTCCAGCAGCAGCTGGAGAAGGCCGGGTTCACGGTGAAGCAGGACGTGCGCGAATACACGCAGATGGAGGCCGACCTGCTGGCCGGCAAGTACGACGCGCTCGTCTTCTCTCGCGTGACGCTTCTCGACACCGGCGACGCGGTCGCGTACCTGGCGAGCGACTACACGAGCGACGGCGTGTACAACATCGCCGGTCTGAAGGACTCCAAGGTGGACCAGGCCATCAAGTCCGCCGCCGAGGAAGGCGACACGGCGAAGCGACAGCAGAAGATCATGTCGGCCGAGGCGGAGATCCTGCGCACCGACGCCGTCGTACCCCTGGTCCATGAGAAGGTCGTCCAAGGCGTCGCCACGGACGTCGAGGGGGTGCTCCTCGATCCTCGCGAGCGCTCCCTGATCGACGTCGACACCCGCCTGAAGTAGATGAGCGTCACGTCGGTCGCTGTCGATGCCCGTCCAGGGCGCTGGCGGGCGGGCATCGGCCGCCTCGCCGCCGGGGCGGCGTTGCTGACGGCCGTGAGCCTGCTGCCCTGGCTGTCCGGCAACGACCCCGCGCTGACCGTCCTGCGGGCCCGCTCCGCCGACCAGGATCCGACCCCCGCGCAACTGGCCGCCGTACGTGAGCAACTGGGCCTGGACGAGGGGCCGTTCGCGCATCTCGCGCAATGGCTGGGCGGGCTGCCGCGGGGCGACGCGGGCACTTCCTGGGTGTCGGGCGAAGCGGTTCTGCCGCAGGTGACGGCCGCCTTCGGGGTCTCCTTCACGCTGATGCTCGGCGCGCTCGTGGTCACGATCGCGGTCGCCGCGCTGGTCAGTGGCCGCACGCTGTATCTCGGCTCCCGGCGGCGGCTGCGCCGGAGGAGAGGGGCCACCGGGGCCGCCGTCCTCGCCGCGCTGCCCAAGTTTCTGCTCGCCTCACTGCTCGCCACCGTGTGCGGGGTGTGGCTGGGCTGGTTCCCGTCCAGTGGGTGGGAGGGGCCGTCGTCGATGGTGCTGCCCGCGCTCGCCCTCGGTGTCCCGTCCGGGGCGATGATCGGCGGTCTGCTCGACCAGTCGCTGCCCGCCGCCTTCAACGAGCCGTGGGCCAGGACCTGGCACGCCTACGGGTTTGCTGCCGGTCGCGTCGCCCGGCATGCGCTGCGCCGGACGCTGGCCGGGGTGCTTCCGCAACTCCTGCCGACCGTCGTGGCCCTGGTCGGCGGTGCTGTCGCGGTGGAAAAGATCTTCAACATCCCGGGGCTCGGCCGCCTCGCCCTGGACGCCGCCATCGCTCAGGATCTCCCGCCCCTGCAGACCGCGACACTGGTTCTGGTCCTGATGGGCATCGCGGCCGGTCTGCTGATCCAGGCCATGCGGCGCGCTCTCCTCGGTCCCGCCCTGCGGGACGGCGCCCTGCCCGCACTGCACGCGCCGCCCCTCCCACAAGGGCGCTCCAGCCGCTGGGCCGCCGGAGCCTGTGCCGTCGCCCTGCTCACCCTGGTCCTCGCCGGACTGCTGCGCGATCCCCTGCACGTGGACACGGCGGCCCGGCTGCTCCCGCCCTCGGCCGCACACCCGTTGGGTACGGATGCGCTCGGCCGCGATCTGCTGGCCCGGTTGGGCCAAGGGGCGCTGCGTACGGTGGGCGTGGCCCTCGCGGTGACGGCGGTGTGCACCGTCACCGGGCTGTTGCTCGGCATGGCGGCACAGGTGGGCGCGGGACTCACGGAAGTGGTCTCGACGCTGCCGGCGGTCCTCGCCGGACTCCTGACGACCGCGGTGACCGGACCGTCGGCCTGGGGCGCCGCGTGCGCGGTCTGCCTGGTCGGCTGGACCCCCTACGCCGCACAGGCCGCGGCCCTGCTCGAACAGGAACGGGCCAGCGGCCACATGCTCGCGTCCATCTCCTTCGGCGCCGGCCCGGGATATCTGCTCCGCCATCACCTGCTGCCCGCCGTACTGCCCGCCGTGCTGCGTAACGCCCTCCTGCGCTTGCCCACCACGGTCCTCGTGCTGGCCTCCCTCGGATTCCTCGGTCTGGGCGAGCAGCCGCCCACCGCGGAATGGGGCCGCCTGCTGTCGGAGAACCAGCCGTACGTGGAACTGGCGCCCTGGACCGTGCTCGGCCCGGCATGCGCACTCGTCCTGCTCTCCGTTCTCTCGGTGTCCGGAACGGCGTGGGGACGGAGCGGATCCCGGCCGTGACGCTCATCTGACGCTCGGGGATCCGGTCTCCCGCTCGGCGGCCCTGAAAATCCACCCTGACCTGCAGGTTCCACCGGTGTCGCCCACCTGACGTGTTTTCGATGACGCATCATGTGGAGTGCGTTGCGGTGCTTGAGCCGGTCGCGAAGGGCTCCTGACCTGCGGTTTCGCGCGTGTGCATTATGCGCATTCATCTCGGGCGGGAGAGCGGGGGCGGGCCAACGAAGGCCCACGACCGTCTTGTCGGCGTCGATTCCCTGGCTCCGGGTGGGGAGGCTGGTGGAAGTCTTCACGCTCTGTATGTCGATGACACATGCCGACGGGCTGGAACTATACGGCCCTCCATCTGCCCCCAGCTGCATCAGCAGGCCATTGAGCTGGGCGAACACTTGCGCCGCTCGTGAGGCTACCAACGATGATCAACTCGTTGTCCGAGGTGTGCCCTCGGTAGTGCATGCCGACTCCGGCCTCCCGTTACACGCGTTGCGCGTGCTGCGGATGCCGGTGATGAGCCGACAGTTCGTGACGCCGGGCTCCACGTGGAGTCATTTATGCTCGCGCCCAGTTGGTATGACCAGTTCGCTTCAGGGGGCGGGGAGCCGCATGGCCGATGAGATCAGGTACGAGTACAAGGCCGTGCAGACGGTTCGGGGCACCGACGGTTTGGTGATCTCGAAGATGCAGAAGGACGGATGGGAGCTCGTGGAACAGCTCCCAGGCAGACTTCGCACCACCCTCAACTTCCGTCGGGCGAAGAGGCCACTGCCTTGGCGTCTGATCGGGGCGGGGGCAGCCGCCCTCGTGGTCTTGGCCGCCATCATCGGCACGGGCGTTGCGCTCGGCGACGGCGACGAGGAGAAGGGCCCGTCAGCCAGTTCGACGGCCGCCAGTGAGAAGCCTTCGGCTACGCCGCACGCAGACGAGCCGACTGCCGCTGAGGTGATCACGGCGCAGAACAATCGCGAGTTCGCAGCGTTGTTGAAGGCGGACCCGTGTGACGAAGCGAACGTGAACTTCGCAACCAAGCACGAGGGGCAGACGGTCGCCTTCGACGGGTCAATCAGGCACATGGCGGCCCACGCGGATGACCGGACCCGCTACGACTTCCTTCTCGGCCCGGGCGACAAGGGGCCGCAGACGACGGATGGCCCGAACTTCAAGTACGAGGACGTCAACACCGGCAACCTCCACCTGACCGGCAAGGAGGTCCCTGCCACCATTGCAGTTGGCGACAAGTTCCGCTTCATCGCCGAGGTGGTCGAGTTCAACACGGTCCAGTGCCTATTCCGCCTCGCCCCGGTCTCGACGGAGACCCGGTAGCCGAAATGGGCAGCCTTCCCATCATGGAGGGGACTGCCCGATGGAACGGCCCCCTGCTCCATCCATTCGAGAGTTTTGACCTTTCCCACCAGCTTGCCGGGCGGCAGCGCCATCCTTGACCCATGCCCGCATCCAACCCTGCCCAGCGGCTCGCCGACCACGTTCAACACCTACTTGGCAGCGGTCCGTTTCCCAAGCCCGGCGGATGGACCCACATGGGTGCTGTCATCTGCGACGTCAGCTTTCAGCCCCGGTGCAAGTACGAGAGGACTCTCCGACCGCGGCTCCTCCATCTGCAATTGAGCTGGGCTGATGCAAGAACAGTCCGCGGCTTCCAGCGCCGGCTCGTCACGGAAGACCTTGGCGTGGCCATGAAGTTCAACCACGCACAGAAGGTCGCGACGGCTCACGCCATCACGGACCTCCTCGCTGCCCACGGGGTCGATACCTGCGAGGACCTCCACGCCTGGCTCGATCATCAGGCCAATCGCGCCGCTCTGCGCACGGTGAAGGGAGTGGGGCCGAAGAGCATTGACTACATAGGCAATCTCGTCGGCCGTTCGCACGTCGCCGTTGACGTACATCTGCGCGCCTTCGCCGTGGATGCTGGTGTTCCGGACCTCCCATACGACCAGTTGCGCGCAGTGTACGAGGAAGCCGCCGCGCTTCTCGGGCACGACAAAGGCGGACTGGAGCATGCCGTTTGGCGGCATAGGTCGAAGGCCACGTAGCCACCCAGCGGGCCTGGCCGTTGTAGGTGAGGGTTACAGCAGGCTGATCTGCTCGTGGATGATGCGCGGCCGAGTTCGCGGACCTTGTCTCCGGTCTTCTCCTCCCATCAACAACGTAAGGAACTTGAGTGGGTGATGTCGGAGCCGTTCGCCTGACGGCGGCCGGTTCGCTCCGGTAGCGCTGGACCGTGAGATACGCGCAGGGCGGCGGGTTGACCGACGCCGGGAGGGCCGCGAGGGAACGGGTCCGGCTGCAGGCGGTGGAACGCTTCGAGGGCGGGCAGAAGATCAGGGAGATTGCTGCCGCGCTGCGGGTCAGTGAGCGGTCCGTGGAGCGGTGGCGCCGCCAGTGGCGCGAGCGCGGCAAAGCGGGGGTCCTGTCGAAGGGATCGCCGGGGCGGCCGAGGCTCAGCGAAGCGCAGATCGCGAGGCTGGAGCGGGAACTGGCCGGAGCAACCGGGGGTCGCAACCGGCTGTGGGTGCGCCAGGCCCCCCCACCTCCACCATCGTGGCGGTCGCCCTTCGGCGCGACCGAGGATCGCAACCAGAACAGGATTGCCTGGAGCGAACGATGCCTCCAGGCAACCGACTTCAGGCTCTAGAAGAACCCAAGTTTCTTCGGACTGTATGAAACAAGAAGGTTCTTCGTCTGCTGGTAGTGCTCCAGCATCATCTTGTGGTTCTCGCGTCCGATCCCGGACTGCTTGTAGCCGCCGAACGCGGCATGCGCCGGGTACGCGTGGTAGCAGTTCGTCCAGACGCGCCCCGCCTGGATGGCCCGTCCGGCGCGGTACGCCGTGTTGATGTCGCGTGTCCATACGCCCGCGCCGAGGCCGTACAGCGTGTCGTTGGCGATTTTCACCGCGTCGTCGAAGTCGTCGAAGGACGTCACCGAGGCCACCGGGCCGAAGATCTCCTCCTGGAAGATCCGCATGCGGTTGTCGCCCTCGAAGATCGTCGGCTGGACGTAGTAGCCGCCCTTCAACTCGCCGTCGTACTCGACGCGTTCCCCACCCGTGAGGACCCTCGCGCCCTCCTGCCGGCCGATGTCCAGGTAGGAAAGGATCTTCTCCAGCTGGTCGTTGGACGCCTGGGCTCCGATCATCGTGTCCGTGTCGAGGGGATGGCCCGGCTTGATCAGTTCGGTGCGGGCGACGGCCGCCTCCAGGAACTCCGCGTAGTGGCCGCGCTGGATGAGGGCCCTCGACGGGCAGGTGCACACCTCGCCCTGGTTGAGGGCGAACATCGTGAAGCCTTCGAGCGCCTTGTCGCGGAAGTCGTCGTCCTTCGCCCAGACGTCGTCGAAGAAGATGTTGGGCGACTTGCCGCCGAGCTCCAGGGTGACCGGTTTGATGTTCTCCGAGGCGTACTGCATGATCAGCCGCCCTGTCGTGGTCTCGCCCGTGAACGCCACCTTCGCGACCCGCGGGCTGGACGCGAGCGGCTTGCCCGCCTCCGCGCCGAAGCCGTTGACGATGTTCACCACGCCCGGCGGAAGAAGGTCGGAGATCAGGCTCATCCAGTAGTGGAGGGAGGCCGGGGTCTGCTCGGCGGGCTTGATGACGACCGCGTTGCCGGCGGCAAGGGCGGGGGCGAGCTTCCACGTCGCCATCAGGATGGGGAAGTTCCACGGGATGATCTGCGCGACGACGCCGAGCGGCTCGTGGAAGTGGTACGCCACGGTGTCGTCGTCGAGCTCGCCCAGCGAACCCTCCTGGGCGCGGATCGTGCCGGCGAAGTAGCGGAAGTGGTCGATGGCGAGCGGGATGTCGGCCGCCAGCGTCTCTCGCACCGGCTTGCCGTTCTCCCAGCTCTCGGCGACGGCCAGGGCTTCGAGGTTGGCCTCCATCCGGTCGGCGATCTTCAGCAGGATGCCGGAACGCTCGGTCACCGACGTGCGACCCCAGCCGGGCGCCGCAGCGTGCGCCGCGTCCAGAGCGCGTTCCACGTCCTCCGCCGTGCCGCGGGCGACCTCCGTGAACGGCTGCCCGTTCACCGGCGACGGGTTCTCGAAGTACTGTCCGCGGGCCGGCGGTACGTACTCGCCTCCGATGAAGTGGTCATAGCGCGCCTGGTAGGAGACGATCGCGCCTTCGGTTCCGGGCGCCGCGTAACGGGTCATGCTGCCGGCCTCCTTCAGAAGCGCTGCCCGCCGTTGGGCAGCTCTCGGCGCGAGGCTAGGGAGCGGGAGGTTGCAGGTACGTTGCGTGAACCAGGCGTCGGGTACGTGGGATCACGGGCGGGGTACGTGGGACACGCCGGGTACGCGGCGTGGCCCTGTCACCGGCGGCCGAAGGCGCCCTCGCTCAACGCCCCGACGCACGCGACCTGGCCGCCGGCCCCGCCAGCTCCGACTCGAGCGCGGAGAGGCGGGCCCGGATCGTCGCCGTCGGTCGTACCGCGGCGAGTGCCCGCCATACGTCGAGGTCGTCCTCGCCCCAGGGCGCGTGCGCCCAGTCAGCCAACAGGTCGGGATCGCGGCGGGCGACGAGCGCCGTACGCAGTCCGTCGGCGAGACGGCGCCTGAGCCTGACCACCGACGGGGCCTGGGAGCCCGGCAGCAGCGGGCCCGGGTACGCGGTCACCGCCGCCGTGACGGCGCCGGTCTCCAACCGCCGCTCCACCACGGCCACATCGGACTCGACGGGCACGGTGAGCCGGTACGGCCGTGACGTGAGCAGACCGGGGCCGAGCAGCCGGCGTAGCCGCGCCAACTCGGCGCGCAGCGTCACCGGCGTCACCGACTCGTCCTCGTACAGCGCGCACAGCAGTTCGTCGCCGGTCAGTCCCTCGGGATGGCGGGCCAGCAGCAGCACGATCTCGCTGTGCCGACGGCTGAGCCTGATCCTGCGGCCGGCGGTGAGCAACAGCGCCTCGTCGCGGCCCAGCGCGGTCAGTTCGGCCGTGTCGGTGGCGGGCCCCTCGGGTGCGAGCAGCGCCAGGTGGGATTCGGCGGCCCGCGCGACGGCCTGCACGAAACCCAGGCTGTGCGGATGCGCGAGCCGGTCCCCGCCCGTGATGTCCACCGCACCGAGCACCCGCCCGGAACGCGGATCGTGCACCGGTGCCGCCGCGCACGTCCAGGGCTGGACCCTGCGGATGAAGTGCTCGGCCGCGAACACCTGTACCGGCCGGTCGAGGGCGATCGCCGTACCCGGCGCGTTCGTGCCGACCGCCGTCTCCGCCCAGCGGGCACCCGGCACGAAGTTCATCCGCCCGGCCTGTGCGCGAGTGGCCGGATGACCCTCCACCCACAGCAGCCTGCCGTGTGCGTCGCACACCGCGAGCAGGTGCTCGCCGTCGGAGGCGAACGTGCCCAGCAACTCACGGAACAGCGGCATCACCCGCGCCAGCGGATGCTCGGCCCGGTAGGCGCCGAGGTCGCCGTCCATGAGGTCCACGCACGCGGTGCCGTCGGGTCCGACGCCGGCCCGCGCGGAACGCCGCCACGAGTCGGCCACCACCGATCGCACCGGCCGCGGCACCGTGCCGGCCTCGGTGAACGTCTCATGCGCGCGCCGCAGCATCCGAAGGCGCTCGGCGGGGTCGGCCCCCGGTTCGAGGGCCACCCAGGGATCGGTCAAATCGGCCTCCCTGAAGGGCGATGCGGTCGGGGACATCGTCACTCCGGGTGCGCGCCCGGACAACCGTTTCGACCGTGGTCATCCGTGCTCATCCGAAAGGCAGCCCCGCCGCCGCTCCGGGGCGGACGCCCGCCGTCGACGTGGCACGACGGCCGCACTTCTCGTGCATCACGGTACGGCGCCTGCCGGTTGGGCAGCAGCGCACACCGTGCTTCGGTGGACGAGGGAAGGATGGTGGAAAACTCCCTCACCCGCATGGGTGGGGCCGGCCCGGGGTCAGGCCCGTTCGGCCACGGCTGCCGGGTCGTCGAGGACCCCCCGCACCACCGAGTGCGCGGCCCCCAGCAACGGTCCCTCGGAGCCCAGCCGGGACACGGACACCGGACAGGCCGGTCCGGCCGTGCGCCGGGCCAGTTCCTCCCGCAGGGACGGCAACAGCCACGGCGCGAGCCCGGCCAGCGCACCGCCGAGCACCACGCCCACCGGATCCAGCAGGTTGACCGCCCCGGTCAGCGCGATGCCGAGCGCCTCTCCCGCGTCGCGCAGCGCACGCCGTACGTTCTCGTCCCCGTCCGCGGCGCGTCCCGCGAGCAGCCCGACGCGATCCTCGCCCGGCTCCAGACCGGCCGCCCGCAGCACCGCCTCCTCGCCGGCGTACTGCTCCAGGCACCCCCGGCCGCCGCACGGACAGTCCGGTCCGTCCGGCCGGACCGGCACATGCCCGAGCTCGCCCGCGAATCCGCGCGTTCCGTGCAGCAGCCGTCCGTCCACCACGAGCGCCGCGCCGATGCCGATCTCCGCCGACACGTGCAGGAAGTCGCGGGGGGTGCCGTCACCGAGCCAGAGTTCGGCCAGCGCACCGAAGTTGGCCTCATTGCCGACGGCCAGCGGGTACTCGTTCGGCAACAGGGCGCCGAGGTCCGTGTCGTGCCAGTCGAGGTTCGGGGCGCGTACGACGGTACGGGCGTCGCGCGCCACCAGCCCGGGCACGGCCACGGCGAGCCCCGCGGGCCACAGACCCTCGCGCTCCGCCTCACCGACCACGGCACGGACCAGTTCGGTGAGCTCGTCGATCACGGGACCTGGGGCGCGCCCGCGGTTCGCGCCGTACCGCACGGCCCTGGACCGCACCTGACCGCGCAGGTCGACCGCGCAGACCGCGAGGTGGTCGACGCCGATCTCGGCGCCGATCCCGGCGGGACCGTGCCCGCTGACGGCGAGCGCCGATCCCGGTCGGCCCACCCGGCCGGGCCGCTCGGGGCCCAGCTCCTCCAGCAGTCCGGAGCGTATGAGTTCGTCGACGAGGGTCGACACCGCGGCCCGGGTCAGACCGATGCGCGAGGCGACGGCGGCACGGGACAGCGGCCCCTCGGCACTGACGGTGTGCATCACCCGGGCGAGGTTGCGGCGGCGCATGCCCTGCTGGGTGTCGGGCAGGGCACGGCCGGGGCCGGCCGGGTGGGCCTCGTGCAGCGGTGCGGTCATGCCTCCGTCCGTCCTTGCTCGGTGATGTCGACGGTCACCCACAGGTAGGGCGGCCGGTGGCCACGAGAGGGGCGCCCGCCAGTCACACAAGCGCCCTCAGTGGTCTTCCGTCCCCCGCTCCAGCAGCGGCGCCGCGTCGGAGAGTACCCCGGCGATCCTGGCCAGTGCCGCCTCGTCCCGCTCGACGGCGTCCAGCACCGGCCCGGATGCCGTGTTCCAGCGCCGGGCGACCGCGGCCGGATCCTCGCCGGTCAGCAGGCCGGCCGCCTGGGCCGCAGCGCCGAGCGCCACCAGCTCCCTGGCCTCGGGCACCTGCACCGGGCGCCCGGACAGTCGCCGTACGGTGGCCTGCCAGGCCGTGCCCCGGGCGCCGCCGCCGATCAGCAGCAGCGGGGTCGAGCGGTCCGCGTCCTCGTCGAGGACCAGGTCGAGCGCGCCGAGCAACGAGTGCACGGCACCGTCGTAGGCCGCCTGCAGGAGCTGTCCGCCGGTCGTGTCGTGGCGCAGCCCGTGCAGCAGCCCCGAGGCGTTCGGCAGTGCGGGTGTGCGCTCGCCGTCCAGGTAGGGGAGGAGGGTGACGCCGGTGGTGGGTTCGACGGCCTCGCGGTCCAGTCCCAGCAGGGCCGCGACCCGGTCCACGGCGAGGGTGCAGTTCAGGGTGCAGGCCAGCGGCAGCCAGTCGCCGTGGGCGTCGGCGAAGCCCGCCACGGTGCCGGTCGGGTCCGCGGGGCGGCGCTTCGACACGGCGTACACCGTGCCCGAGGTGCCGAGGCTCATCACCGGCGTACCGGGCCGCAGGCCCAGGCCGAGCGCGGCGGCCGCGTTGTCGCCGGTGCCGGGAGCCACGAGGGTGCCCTTGGAGAACGGCAGGTCGTGGCCGTCGCGCACGGTACCGGCCACCTCGCCGGGCCGGACCACCCGGGGCAGCAGGGCGGGGTCGAGCCCCACGTGGGCGAGGATCTCCTGGTCGTACGACTCCGTCCCCGACGCCCACCAGCCGGTGCCGGAGACGTCGCCGCGGTCGGTGGTGCCCTGCCCCGTGAGGCGCTCGGTGAGGTAGTCGTGGGGGAGGCGCACGGCCTTGGTCGCCCGGACGGCCTGCGGCTCGTGCTCGGCGAGCCACGCCCACTTCGTCACCGTGAAGGACGCGGCCGGCACCGAGCCGGTGCGCTCGGCCCAGAACTTCGCGCCGCCCAGCTCCTCGGTCAGCCGCCGGGCCTGGGGCGCCGAGCGCACGTCGTTCCACAGCAGGGCCGGGCGTACCGGCTCGCCCCGCGCGTCCAGCGTGACGAGCCCGTGCTGCTGCCCGCCGATCGACACCGCGGCCGCCTCGCGGGCCGCGTCACCGCACTGGCGCAGGGCCTCGCACAGGGCGTCCCACCACTGACGCGGGTCGCTCTCGCGCCCCGCCCCGGAGGACACGGTGTGCGGTGCCTGGCCGCTCGCGACGACCTGTCCGGTCGCCACGTCGACGACCAGCGCCTTCGTGGACTGCGTGGACGTGTCCACGCCGACGACGAGCGGACCCTCGGCTGCTGACATCGTGCTCTCCCTAAATTTTTCCGCGGCTCTGCGGGGTCTGTCTTCCCAGAGATGCGATCGCATACTAATTTGTAAACGGCCATGACGAAATAGTCTCAGCACGCAAGGAGCCGCGGCATGAACTACCAGCCCACCCCCGAGGACAGGTTCACCTTCGGCCTGTGGACCGTCGGCTGGCAGGGAAGGGACCCGTTCGGCGACGCCACGCGGCGTGCCCTGGACCCGGTCGAGACGGTGCAGCGCCTGGCCGAGCTCGGCGCCCACGGCGTGACCTTCCATGACGACGACCTGATCCCCTTCGGGTCCTCGGACACCGAGCGTGAGGCGCACATCAAGCGCTTCAGGGAGGCCCTCGACGCGACCGGCATGAAGGTGCCGATGGCCACCACCAACCTCTTCACGCACCCCGTCTTCAAGGACGGCGCGTTCACCGCGAACGACCGCGACGTGCGCCGCTACGCCCTGCGCAAGACGATCCGCAACATCGACCTGGCGGCCGAGCTGGGCGCCAAGACCTACGTCGCCTGGGGCGGGCGCGAGGGTGCCGAGTCCGGCGCCGCCAAGGACGTACGCGTCGCGCTCGACCGCATGAAGGAGGGCTTCGACCTCCTCGGCGAGTACGTGACCGAGCAGGGTTACGACCTGCGCTTCGCCATCGAGCCCAAGCCGAACGAGCCGCGCGGCGACATCCTGCTGCCCACGGTCGGCCACGCGCTGGCGTTCATCGAGCGCCTGGAGCGTCCCGAGCTGTACGGCGTCAACCCGGAGGTGGGCCACGAGCAGATGGCCGGCCTGAACTTCCCGCACGGCATCGCGCAGGCACTATGGGCGGGCAAGCTCTTCCACATCGACCTCAACGGCCAGTCCGGCATCAAGTACGACCAGGACCTGCGGTTCGGCGGCGGTGACCTGCGCGCGGCCTTCTGGCTGGTCGACCTCCTGGAGAGCGCCGGCTACGACGGCCCCCTGCACTTCGACTTCAAGCCGCCGCGGACCGAGGACCTCGACGGCGTGTGGGCGTCGGCCGCGGGCTGCATGCGCAACTACCTCATCCTCAAGGAGCGCGCGGCCGCCTTCCGTGCCGACCCGGAGGTCCAGGAGGCCCTGCGCACCTCGCGTCTGGACGAGCTGGCACAGCCCACCGCGGCCGACGGCCTGAAGTCCCTCCTCGCCGACCGCGGCGCCTTCGAGGACTTCGACGTGGAGTCGGCCGCCGCGCGCGGGATGGGCTTCGAGCGGCTCGACCAGCTCGCGATGGACCACCTGCTGGGGGCGCGTGGCTGAACGCACGCGCGCGTGCCCTCGGTTTCCGAGGACTCGGTTTCTCTGCGGGCTCGGATTCCGGGTGACGTCGGCGTGTGTGTGACGTCTGCTTCAGGGCAATCAGGGCAATCAGGGCAACCACGGCTTTGAGCGATCCCGCGCGGAATGTTCCGGAATCATGCGGTCCAAGGCATGACGCCGTATCAACTTCCGCGCGGGGCTCGCGCCGTGACCGCTTCGAGGCGACTCTGGGCGGTATGGCCATGCCGCCCGTACCGCCTCAGCCGCCGCCCGGGCCACCGGGAGACACGCCGCCCCCGGGCGACGGTTTCGGACCGCCTCCCGAAGGCTTCGGCCACAACGGACGGGCCCCGTACGGTGGTTCGGCTTCGTACGAGGGCTCCTCACAACACGGTTTCTCGTCGACCCAGCCGATGACTCCCACCGGCGAACCGGGCGGGCCGCCCGGTGGCCCGGCAAGGCGCCGTAGCCCTTTGTTCGTCATCCTGGCCCTGATCGCGGTCGCGGTGGCCGTGGCCGTGGTCGTCCTCATGGCGTCGGGCAACGGCGACTCGCCGGACGAGAAGGCGCCCCCCGAGAGCAGCGCGAGCACGAGCGGCTCCGCCTCGCCGTCCTTCAGCCTCCCGACCGAACTGCCCAGCACTCTGCCGACCGAGCTGCCGTCGCAGCTCCCCACCGAGCTGCCGAGCGACTTCCCGAGCGATCTCCCCAGCGACCTCGAATCGCTGATCCCGTCACTCGGCGACGTCCTTCCGTAGCCGCTGACCGGCGGACGCCCGGGTTGCGGCTACGCGTCCGGCATCCGACCGGAGGGCGAGCGTTTCGTGGCCCGCGCGCGACGCCCTCCCTCCCCGTCAGGAGCTCTCCTCCTCGGGCCCGGCCTCCGCCGAGGCCAGCGCGGTCGCGGGATCCTGGGCCGCCCCGCCGACGGGCACCCAGCGACCGCCCTCCTTCCGATACGGCCACCAACGGCCGTCCCGCCCCAGACGCACCTGGCCGGCAGCGTCGACGACCGTCCACCGGTTGGCCTGCGTCCGCAGCGTCGGACGTTCGTCCTCGTCCCAGGCCGAGTCCAGGGCGGCACGCGCGCGTGCGAGCGTTTCGCCTTCCACGGTCCACGCCTCCTCGCACACCGCCAGCGCGGCAGCGCCCCCGTGCCGCCAGGCCCGCACGGCCAGGGCCAGCTGCTCCCGGCCGCGCCCGGAACCGTCGGCGAGCCGGGCCAGAACGGCCTTCGCGGGGGTGCCCGCGGCCAGACGGACGGCGTCCTGAGCCGCCGTCAGCCCGGCTTCGTCCACAGGCGATCCCGGATCCGTCCGAAGAGCCTCGCCGAGCAGACGGTGGGCCTCCACCGCCGTCCTGGCGGCCAGGAACTCCAGTGCCGCCGGATCGATCCCGGACGCGGGCGGGTCCTCGGTGTCCAGGGCCGACGGCACGCCTGCCTCCTCGGGCAGTTCGGGCGGAGCGGGCAGCGGGGGCAGGACGTCCCCGGCCACGTACGCCTCCGCGGCATCCACGCCCGCCGGTTCGGCCACCGTCGCGGCGGGCGCGGCGCTGCGCTCCTGGAGTGCGTCCAGCAGGGCGCGTTCGGCGCGGCCCCGCATCAGGAGCAGCACGAAGGGATCCTGGTCCAGCAGCCGCGCCACCTGATGGCACAGTGCCACGGTGTGTCCGCAGTGGTCCCAGGCGTCGCAGTCGCACTGCGGCTCCAGATCGCCCATGCCCGGCAGCAGTTCGACGCCGGCCGCGGCCGCGTCCTCGACCAGGTGCGGCGGCATGTCGCGGTCCAGCAGCGCCGCCACGTGCCCGGCCCGTTCGACGGCCATGTCGAGGAAACGGTCCCACTGCTCGTCCGACAGCTCCGCCAGCAGCACGTCAGCCCGGTGGGGGGTGCGGTCGCGGTCCTGGACGACCGCGGTGATGCGTCCCGGGCGCACCGACACGGCGCCGACGGCTCCCGCGCGCGCGAGCCTGCGTCCCGCCTTCACCTGCTGCGAGTCCAGTGCCGTGTCCTCCAGGGCCTTCAGCCAGGCCCGGCCCCACCACGTCTGCGCGAAGCCCCTCCCGGACGCGGGAGGCAACGCGGCGAACGTGCGCTCCATGTCACCGTCGTGCTCGTTCATCGGGCGCCCCCTCGCAGTTCGACCAGATCGGCCAGTTCCCTGTCCGTCAGTTCCGTGAGCGCCGCCTCGCCCGCGCCGAGCACCGCGTCGGCCAGCTGGCGCTTGCGGTCGAGCATGTCGGCGATGCGGTCCTCGATGGTCCCCTCCGTGATCAGCCGGTGCACCTGCACGGGCCGGGTCTGGCCGATGCGGTACGCGCGGTCGGTGGCCTGCGCCTCGACCGCGGGGTTCCACCAGCGGTCGTAGTGCACGACGTGCTCGGCCCGGGTGAGGTTCAGGCCCGTGCCCGCGGCCTTCAACGACAGCAGGAAGACGGGAACCTCACCGTCCTGGAAGCGCCGCACCATCGCCTCCCGCTGAGGAACGGGCGTCCCGCCGTGCAGGAACTGGGACGGCGTGCCGCGAGCCGCCAGGTGCCGCTCGATGATCCGCGCCATCTGCACGTACTGCGTGAAGACGAGGACGCTCGCGCCCTCGGCGAGGATGGTGTCGAGGAGCTCGTCCAGCAGCTCCAGCTTCCCGGAGCGTCCGGCGATCGTCGGCCGCTCCTCCTTGAGGAACTGCGCCGGGTGGTTGCAGATCTGCTTCAGGCTCGTCAGCAGCTTCACGATCAGCCCGTGCCGGGCCATGTCGTCGGCGCCGGCGATCTCCGCGAGGGTCTCGCGCACCACCGCCTCGTACAGGCCTGTCTGTTCCCGGCTGAGCGACACGGCACGGTCGGTCTCGGTCTTCGGCGGCAGTTCCGGGGCGATCCCCGGATCCGACTTGCGGCGTCGCAGCAGGAAGGGGCGTACGAGCCGGGCGAGCCGCTCCGCGGCGGCCGGGTCCTGACGGCCCTCGACAGGCTGCGCGTACCGCGTGCGAAAGGTGCCGAGCCGGCCCAGCAGGCCGGGGGTCGTCCAGTCGAGGATCGCCCACAGCTCGGACAGGTTGTTCTCCACCGGCGTGCCGGTGAGCGCCACGCGTGCGCGTGCGCCGATCGAGCGCAGCTCCCGGGCGGTCGCCGAGTACGGGTTCTTCACGTGCTGGGCCTCGTCCGCCACGACCATGCCCCACGGCACCTCGCCGAGCCGGCGGGCGTCCAGGCGCATCGTGCCGTACGTGGTGAGGACGAACTCCCCGTCGGCCAGGTCGTCCAGGCTGCGGCGCGACCCGTGGAAACGGCGCACGGGAGTGCCCGGTGCGAACCTCTCGATCTCGCGCTGCCAGTTGCCCATCAGGGACGTCGGGCACACCACGAGCGTGGCACCGGCGGACTCGGCGTCGGTCTGGCGGTGCAGATGCAACGCGATCAGGGTGATGGTCTTGCCGAGTCCCATGTCGTCGGCCAGACAGCAGCCCAGACCCAGTGACGTCGTCCGGGCCAGCCAGCTCAGGCCCCGCCGCTGGTAGTCCCGCAGCGTGGCGGCGAGCGCGGCGGGCGGTGCGACCGGCTCCTGCGCCTCGGGGTCCGCGAGGCGCTCCCGCAGCTCCGCCAGCCAGCCCGTGGGATGGACGTCGACCCGGTGGCCGTCGACCTCCGTAGAGCCCGTCAGGGCGGCACTCAGGGCGTCGACGGGCGTCACCTTGCGGTCCTGCTGGGCGCGGGCGCGGCGCACCTCCTCGGGGTCGACCAGGACCCACTGGTCACGCAGGCGCACGACGGGGCGGCCGGCCTCGGCGAGGCGGTCGAGTTCTTCCCTGGTGAGCCGCTGGTCGCCCAGCGCGAACCGCCAGTCGAAGGAGAGCAGCGCGTCGGCGGACAGGAACGACGGTGTGTCCGCCGAGACCTTGGCGGGGCCCGTCTCCTCGTCCGGGGGACCGACCACCGCGCGGGCGGTCAGCTTGCGGGACAGTTCCTTCGGCCAGTGCACCTCGACTCCGGCCCCGAGGAGGCTGCGGGCCCCCTCCCCGAGTAGTTCGGTGACCTCCTCGTCGGCGAGTTCGACGGCGTCGGGCACGGAGGCCGAGAGCAGCGGCGCGAGCGGCGGCCATGCCCGGGCAGCGCGGCGGAGCGCGAGCAGACCGTGCATCCGCTCGCGCGCGCCGAACGCCTCGCCCGCCGTGCCGGTCCCCGTCCACACCTCGACGGCGTCCGCGACGAGCGCCGGGTCGCTCACGCTGTGCACCCGCAGCACGGCTCGCAACGGCAGCACCGCGTCATCCTGAGCGTCGTTCAGACCGGGTACCTCGATGCGCAGCGAGAGCCGTACGCCCGCGTCGTGACCCGCGGCGACGGCGGCGGCCCACGGGCGCTGCTCGGGCAGGTGCTGCGGTTCCGGCGCCGCATAGGCGGGCCCGCCGGTCGCCAGTGGTGCCGCGGGGGAGCGGGGCAGCGTGTCGGCGACCGCGTCCAGGAAGGCGCGCAGCAACTGCTCCGGGTCGGGCAGGCGCAGGGGCCGGGCGTCGTCCAGGGGCACGGCGTGAGCCTCGGGCGGCATCGCGGCGGCGAGCCGGCGGATGTGGTCCACGTCCGCCGTCCGCAGGGGGCCTGCCCGCCAGGCGTCGTGGTCGCTCGGGGAGAGGCCGGGCAGAAGCAGCCCGCGGGCCACGAGGTGCAGGGCCAGCACGGCCGCCGCACCCCAGAACGCGGACGCGCGATGTGCGTGTTCGTCGGCACGCGCACGCGCACGCGTGAGCACCGGCAGCGCGGCGCGCACCGGCAGCAGGAGGGCCGGCACGCTCACCAGCTCGACACCGTCGTCGCCTGGCAGAACGACGGCCAGGTCTTCGACCGTCCCCGCCGCCACGGCAGGAGGGGCGCCACCGTCGGGCCGCCAGAAGGCGACACGGCCGGTGCGAGCCGGGTCGCCGGGCACGAACAGGGCGCAACAATGGGCCAGTTCGGAGATCTGGGTCGCTGGTGCCGGGGAAACCATCCGCACAGAGATGCCGAATTCCTCAAATTTGACTACTAGGTCGGCCGCCGAGGATACAGCACTGTCGCCGTCCCATCGGTATGCGTAATAGGTGACCTGCATCACTTCTCTCGGAGGTGTCGTCACCCCCCTGCCCGCGCGGTGCTGGCCCCCCGGCCGTACACGGGGGGTTGCCTCATGATCGCGGCGGGTCACCGATCCGTACGTTTCGTCACGATGAGCTACGGCTGGTGGAACCACAAGCACAACCGGCACCATGCCAACCCCAACCACATCGACAAGGACCCCGACGTCGCCGCCGACGTCCTCGTCTTCACCGGCGAGCAGGCCGCGGTCCGCACCGGCTTCCGGCGCCGGCTCACCCGCCACCAGGCCTGGCTGTTCTTCCCGCTCACCCTCCTCGAAGGCGTCGCCCTGAAGGTCCAGGGCTTCAGGGACCTGCGCCGCCAGTCGCCCGCGGAGCGGTCCGTGGAGGCCGTGCTCCTGGTGAGCCATCTCCTCGGTTACGCGACGCTGCTGCTCACATCCATGTCGCCCGGCAAGGCGCTCGCGTTCGCGGCCCTCCACCAGGCCCTCTTCGGCCTGCACCTGGGGCTGTCCTTCGCGCCCAACCACAAGGGCATGCAGATGCCGGACCCGAGCGGCGCACCATGGGGCCACCTGCGCCGACAGTTCCTCACCTCGCGCAACATCCGCGGCGGCGCGGTGACCGACTGGTTCCTCGGCGGCCTCAAGTACCAGATCGGGCACCACCTCTTCCCCAGCATGCCCCGCCCCCATCTGCGGCTCGTCCGGCCCCTGGTGCGCGCACACTGCCGGGAGTTGGATATCCCCTACGCGGAGACCGGGCTCGTCGACTCCTACCGACAGGCTCTTCGCCACATGCACCAGGTGGGAGAGCCCCTGCGGACGGAGTAGGGGCGCGCGTCGGGGATGTCTCAGGGACGTCTCAGGGTCGCGGTTCGGAACCGCGGGAGGCGCGGACCCGTTTTTCTGGACAGAGAGCGGCACTGGCCGCGGAGGAGGCGACGCACATGTCGAAGAAGGCGAAGATCGCCGCAGGAGGGGTGGCGGTCGGGCTCATCCTGCTGATCTGGCTGCCCTGGTGGGCCGCGCTCCTGATCGTCCTGGGAGTCCCGGCGGCCGCGTACCTCACGCTGGACCCCTCACAGCGGCGCAGGCTGCGCCGCGTCACGCGAAAGGAGCTGGGCCGCTGACGCACCACCGCGTCGGCTCCGGCCGAGCCGACCAGTGCGCGGGACCCCACCGTAGAGCCGCTCGCGGACCTGCCGACCGGCATGGTCCGCGAGCGGGCGGACGTCCCCACGGCACACCCGGGCGTTCAGGCACGGACCCGTCACCGCCCGGCCGGGCTCAGATCGGGCGTACGGCCATCTTGTCGAGCGCCTCCAGGAGGCCCGGCAACTCCGGACCCCGGCCGACCGGCAGGACCTCACCGGGCTCGTCGTCGAGCAGGACGAACGCGATGTCGTCGGTCCTGGCCACGAGTGACCAGCCGGGACCGTCGGCACGCAGCGTCCGCGCGTCCCCGGGAGCGAAGGACGACCGGACGCGACCGAGGGGAGGGGGCGCGTCCACGTAGGCGCGGGCCTCCGCGAGGACCCGCCGGATACCGCCGTGCCCTGTGCGTACGTCCTTCTCGGCTTCCCGTGATCCACCGGTGCTGTCGGACGGCTCGTCGTCGTCCGTGGTTTCGGAGCTTCCGTCGCCGCGGCTCTGGAAGGCCGCGTCGTCGATCTGCTCACGCCAGATCGCCCACTGGAGCGCGATCTCGTCGGCGCCCAGCCGCCGCTGGGCCGCCCCCCAGACGGTGTTGTCCGGAGGCGTCAGCGGCGGACCGTCCGCGACCTCGGGGTCGGGGTCGTGCGGCGCCGGCACGCCCGGAGCCGCGACGGCGACCGCGAGGGGCCAGCCCGGCAGGGCGGCGACGACCGTGCGTTCGTCGGGCGACAGATCGTGCTCCATGCCGCAGTCCCAGGACGCGATGGCGACGGCGACCAGCGACACGTCGTCGACGACGACCGTCCACCGGGCGCCCCCGCCGTCCTGGCCGAGCACCAGGCCGTACCCGTCGGCCAGCGGCGCGAGACCGAGCGCCGCACAGGCCTCCGGATAGTCGTCGCCCAGCACGCTCGGGAACTTCGCCGGCGTCAGCAGCACCGCCGTCAGCACATAGAGCGCGTCGTCCGCGGCGGCGACGGCGTCCTCGTCCGTCCCGGCCATCCCAGCCTCCCCATCGGTTCGTCCAACGGCGCGCACCCTAGTGCGCCCGGAAGGCGCTTGTCACGACTCCCCGGCGCACCGGAGCTGCAGTTTTCCGACCGGACGGGGCGAAACGGCCATCCGGTGCCGTGCGTCAGGCCACCGGAAGCCCCAGAAGTGCCCGCGCCACCGTCCGCGGCGACTCGTCGCGCTCCCGGGCGAGCGCGATGACGGCCCGGCACGCCAACTCGTTCACCCCGAAGGACAGCGCCTCCGGCGACACCCAGCCGGCGGCCTCGTCGATCCGCTCCTGGTCGTCCTCCGCGCAGGCCGACACATATGCCGCGGCGGCTTCGAAGAGGTTGTGCGAGCGGGTGTCCCGGCCGGTGTCCGTCTCGGCGCGCAGTGCGTGGACGACTCTGGCACCGGACTTGCGGACCCTGTCGAACATGCTGACCACCTTCCCCCTGTGTGGTTGCCCTGGCTGATCGTTCATCTTCCGCTACCCAACGTAGAGTTGGAGCTTCGGCGGCAGAAGGGGGA
Source organism: Streptomyces sp. Q2 (assembly GCF_056820935.1). Classification (NCBI taxonomy): domain Bacteria; kingdom Bacillati; phylum Actinomycetota; class Actinomycetes; order Kitasatosporales; family Streptomycetaceae; genus Streptomyces; species Streptomyces sp. Q2. The sequence continues at coordinate 136,816 of NZ_JBXEJE010000017.1, forward strand.
CGGCGCGGTGAAGCGCTTCGAGCGGCTCGCGCGGATACGGACGATGGACCCGGAGAAGGAGGCCACGGAGGTCTACCGGCTCTCCGTGGCGTACGAGTTCCCCTGGGACTTCACCCGCGCCCTGGAACTGGCCCTGTATCGAACATACGCCGTGCCGAGCATCGGGCGACTGCTCGCGGAGACGGCGGAGCTCACGGACCGCACGCAGAAGCGGTACGACGACACCGCACTGCTTCTCGACGCCGTGGTCGAGCACGGTTTCGTCAGCGAGCAGGGCCGAACGGCGATCCGCCGCATCAACCAGATGCACCGCAGCTACGACATCAGCGACGACGACATGCGGTACGTGCTCTGCACGTTCGTCGTGATGCCCAAGCGCTGGATCGACGCCTATGGCTGGCGCCGGCTGTCGCGTCACGAGATCGTCGCCTCCACCGTGCACCACCGCACACTGGGGCGGCACATGGGCATCAAGGACGTACCGGAGACCTACGAGGAGTTCGAGGCGTGTCTCGACGCCTACGAAGAGGCCCATTTCGCCTGGGATCCGCAGGCACGACGCGTCTCGGACGCGACGCTCGACCTGATGGCCTCCTGGTACCCGCGCCCCCTCGCGCCGCTCCTGCGCACCGCGACGCTCGCCCTGCTCGACGACTCGCTCCTGAAGGCCTTCCGCTACCCGCCGCCCGGCGCCGCCACCCGCGCGGGCGTCCGCCGCGCCGTGCGGCTGCTGCCGCCCCGGCGCGCACCACACCACGCGCGCCACAACTGGGAGATCAAGGGCTACCCGAACGGCTACCGACCGGAGGACCTGGGCACCCGCCCGGTTCCGGGAGTGCGGGGCTGCCCGGTACGCCACAGCGGCCCGTCAGCGATCATCTCGGGGGAGTGAGGCGAGCGTGCCGCGCAGCCCGGGGAGTGTGGCCGGGACGTGGCACGAGCGATGGTCAGCAGACCGCGTCGGAAGGGATCGTTCAGCCTCTCGGGGAGGAAGGCGAGCCTGCGCCGCGGCGATGTCGAAGGGGAAAGAGTTTATGAGGCAGGCCGAGTTCGACGGCAAGGGGAACTGCGTCCGGTGGACGCAGACCCCGGGCCAGGGACCCGCGCGCGTGTACGTGCACGGGCTGGGGGCGGCCTCCGCCGTGTACCACGCGCACATCGCGGCCCGGCCCGAACTCGCGGGACGACGCAGCCTGTTCGTGGACCTGCCCGGGCATGGCACCAGCGACCGGCCGGACGACTTCGGATACACGCTGGAGGACCACGCCGACGCCCTGGCGGCGGCACTGGACGCGGCCGGCGTGACAGGCGCCGAGCTCATCGGGCACAGCATGGGGGGCTCGGTCGCCCTCGTGCTCGCCCATCGTCGGCCGGACCTGGTCTCGCGGCTCGTCCTCACGGAGGCCAACCTCGACGCCTCCCCGCCGCCCGGGCCCGGGAGCAGCGATATCGCCTCCTACGAGGAGGACGCGTTCGTGGACGGCGGATACGCGCGCGTGCTGGAGAAGGTCGGCCCCTTGTGGGCGGCGACCATGCGGCTGGCCGACCCGCGCGCCCTGCACCGCAGCGCCGTCGGGCTGCGGCGCGGATCGGACCCCGTCATGCGCACGATCCTGCAAGCGCTGTCCGTCGACCGTGTCTACCTGCAGGGCGAGTTCAGCGGTGACCTCGACGGGAGGAAAGGACTGGAGGCCGCGGGTGTGCGCGTGGTGAGCGTGCCCGGCGCCGGTCACAACGTCATGTTCGACAACCCCGAGGCCTTCGTGGCGGCGGTCGCCGGGCAGGGCTGACGGCGTCAGCCCTCGCGGACGGCCAGAGCCAGGAACCGGTCGTCCCGGTCGACGTACGAGGTCATCCGCCAGCCGGAACCGGCCAGCAGCGGACGGAGGACGGGTTCCGCGCGCAGATCGTCGGGGGTGATCCGCCGGCCCTGGCGTGCCGCGAGCGCCGCCCTGCCGATCGGGTGGAACAGTGCCAGCGTGCCGCCGGGGCGCACCACCCGCGCCAACTCCCTCAGGTTCTCGGCCGGATCGGGCAGGTGCGAGATGAGACCCGCTCCGAACACCGCGTCCAGTGACCCGGAACGCAGCGGCAGCGCGGTCACGTCGGCGAGCAGCAACCGCCCGTCCCGGCCCCGTCCGGCCCGTACGGCGGCCTGCAGCATGTCAGGGGTCAGATCGGCTCCGAGGACCACTCCCGAAGGCCCCACGGCCGCGCGCAGCGGCGTCAGGGCCCGTCCCGTGCCGCAGCCCGCGTCGAGCACACGATCACCCTCGCGCAGGGCGAGGTCCGCGACCGCGGCGGCGTAGGCGGGACCGTCGTCGGGGAACCGGCTGTCCCAGTCCGCGGCACGGGCCGCGAAGAACTCCTGCACGTGCGTGTGGTGGTCGCTCATGTTCCGCATGATCCCTCACCGACAGGGATGGCGCCCGGGCGCACACGTTCGAGCGTGACGCGATCGTTCAGGTACACCTCTGCGCCATATTGCAACACCTTTCGAAATGCGCCCTCTTTGTGCGCCCCTGCCGGGACTAGCGTCCCGGATCCATGGGACACCTGGACCACGCCGCCCTGGGGTGGCTGACCCCCGTACTGTCGTACGCGATGGCCTGCATAGGCGCCGCGCTCGGGCTGCGCTGCACCGTCCGCGCGCTCGGCGCCACCGGGCGCTCGCGCCGCAACTGGCTCGTCACCGCGGCCTCCGCGATCGGCACCGGCATCTGGACCATGCACTTCGTGGCCATGCTCGGCTTCAGCGCCGGCGGCACCGACATCCGCTACGACGTGCCGCTCACGATCGCGAGCCTGCTCGTCGCCATGATCGTCGTCTGTGCCGGCGTCTTCGCCGTCGGCTACAGCCGTGACCGCACCCGTGCGCTCCTCCTCGGCGGACTCACCACCGGGCTCGGCGTCGCGAGCATGCACTACCTGGGCATGGCCGCGGTACGGCTGCACGGCGACGTCACCTACGATCCGGTGCTCGTCGGGCTCTCCGTCCTGATCGCCGTCGTCGCGGCGACAGCGGCCCTGTGGGCGGCCCTCAACATCAAGTCGCCCGTCGCCGTCACCCTCGCCTCGCTCATCATGGGGGCGGCCGTGAGCAGCATGCACTACACCGGGATGTTCGCGGTGGGCGTGCGCGTCGAGCCCTCCGGGGCGGCACTGCCCGGGGCCACGGCGATGCAGTTCATCTTCCCCCTCGCCGTGGGCCTCGGGTCCTACCTCTTCCTGACCTCGGCCTTCGTCGCGCTGTCGCCGACGTCGGGGGAGCGCCAGGCCACCGCCTCCGCCCAGCGGCCGATCGAGGGCGCGGTCCCCTAGCGGCCCGGACCCCCGCTGCCCGGACGGCACGTGTCGAACCACTCCCGAGCGAGGAGGCCATGCGAACACCGCGTAGGACCCCCACAGCCGGCGCCGAGACGCCGCTCCAGCCCCCCGTGCGCGGCCGCCGCGCGCATGCCGGACCGCCGGCCGACGAAGTCCCGGACGACCCCGTGGACGCGATACCGGAGGACGCCCCCGCGCGCGCGGGACGCCGGCTGATGCGCCCAAGGACCGTCCGCGCCAAGATCGTCTGCCTGCTCATGGTGCCGGTCGTCTCCCTGCTCGCCCTGTGGGCGTACGCCACCGTCACCACCGCCCAGGACGTCGCCCGCCTGCGGCAGTTGCAGCGCGTGGACTCCGGAATCCGGACCCCCGTCGCCGCGGCCGTGGCCGCGCTCCAGACCGAACGGGCGGCCGCCGTCCGCTACGCGACCGAACCGTCGGCCGGGCAGAACGGCGATCTGAAGAAGCTCGCGGAACGCACCGACCGCGCGGTGGCCGAACTGCGGCTCGGGGACGCCAACACCATCGCCGACGCCGAGGAACTGCCCGCAGGCGTGGCCCGGCGGCTCGAGGCGTTCGTCACCGGCGCCGAACAACTGCGTTCCCTGCGCACGGACGTGCTCGACCGCCGCGCGGGCTGGGACGAGACCTACGGCCGGTACACGAAGACCATCGGGAGCGCCTTCGCGGTGGGCGGCGCCCTCACCGGCATCCAGGACGCCGAACTCGGCTCCGACGCGCGTGTGCTGCTCGAGTTCTCCCGCGCGGGCGAGGCACTGGCCCAGGAGGACGTCATCCTCGCCAGTGCACGCCTTGCCGGGGGCCTCTCGGGCGAGCGGCTGCGGCTGTTCACCGGGGCCGTCGACACACGCCGCGCCCTCACCGGGGCCGCCGTCGCCGACCTGCGGGGCTCCGAGCGCGCCGCCTGGCACAGCCTCGCCGCCGGCAGCGCCTACACCACCGTGGGTGCCACCGAGGACAAGATCCTCGCCGTCGGCGCCGGCGCCCGCGCGATCGACGTGGCACCGGAAGCCGCCTGGAGCGGGGCGCACACGCGCGTGCAGGACGGCATGCGGACCATCGAGGACGACGCGGGACGCGGTGTCGCCGACCGGGCCGACCCGTTCACCCGAGGTCTGCTCACCCCTGCCGGCGCCGCGGTGCTCCTCGGCCTCGTCGCCGTCGCCGCCTCCCTCGTCATCTCCGTACGCATCGGCCGCGGCCTCGTCGTCGAGCTGGTGAGCCTGCGCAACAGCGCCCTGGAGATCGCCCGCCGCAAACTCCCCGAAGCCATGGGGAAGCTGCGCGCGGGCGAGGAGATCGACGTCCGGGCCGAGGCCCCGCCCGGACCGCCCGCGGAGGACGAGACCGGCCAGGTCGCCGAGGCCCTGGGCATCGTGCACCGCGCCGCGCTGCGGGCCGCCGTGGAACGCGCGGAGCTCGCCAGCGGCATCTCGGGAGTCTTCGTCAACCTCGCTCGCCGCAGCCAGGTCCTCGTCCACCGCCAGCTGAGCCTCCTGGACAGCATGGAACGCCGGTCCGACGACCCGAACGAGCTCAGCGACCTGTTCCGGCTCGACCACCTCACCACCCGCATGCGGCGCCACGCCGAGAGCCTGATCATCCTCTCCGGCGCCGCACCCGGCCGCGCCTGGCGCATGCCGGTCTCCCTGACGAACGTGGTCCGCGCGGCCGTCTCCGAGGTCGAGGACTACGCGCGCGTGGAGGTACGGCAGCTCCCCGACGCGGCCGTCGTCGGCGCGGCCGTCGCCGACCTCACCCACCTCCTGGCCGAGATCATCGAGAACGCCGCCCAGTTCTCGCCGCCCCACACGCGCGTGCGCGTCACCGGCGAGCCCGTCGGCAACGGCTACGCCGTCGAGGTCGAGGACCGGGGGCTCGGCATGGGCAAGGACACGCTCGACGAGGCCAACCGGCGCATCGAGCAGTCCGAGACACTCGACCTGTTCGACAGCGACCGGCTCGGCCTCTTCGTGGTCAGCCGACTCGCCGCCCGACACGGCATCAAGGTGCACCTGCGCACCTCGCCCTACGGCGGCACGACCGCGGTCGTCCTGCTGCCCACAGCCCTGCTCCACGCGGGCGCGGCCGAACGGTCCCCCCGTCGCGAGGAGGACGCGGAACGGCCTGCGGAGCACGAGTACACGCGCGCGGCCGCCGCCACCGCACAGCGCCAGGAATCCGTCCCGGCACCGGCCGACCGCCCCGCACTGGTCGCACCGGCACCGGTACCAGGACCAGGACCGGCATCGGTACCAGGCCCGGCACCGGCACCAGGCCCGGCATCGATACCAGGCCCGGCACCGGTACCAGGCCCGGCACCGGCACCGGGACCGGCACCAGTCACGGCCCGGTCCACGACCGACACCCCACCCCCCGGAGTCACCGCCTTGCGTCTGCACCGTCCGGCGGACGACGCCGCCGAGGACTCGGACGACCTCCCGCGCCGGGTACGGCAGGCGAACCTCGCCCCCCAACTGCGCGAACGGCGCTCGGAGGAACCGGCCCGGGCCTCCGCCGCCCCGGGCGACGACCAACGCACCCCCGAACTCGTACGGGACCGCATGGCCGCCTACCGCGAAGGCTGGGTCCGCGGCGGCGGCAGACAGCCCGGCCGCGGTGACGCCCCCGATTTCCCGGCGGGCAGTGACAGCAGCAGCGAAGGAGACCCCGAATGATCCAGGACCCGAGCATGAGAGCCGCACAGCGGTCCGGCGAACTGGACTGGCTGCTGGACGACTTGGTGGTGCGCGTGAGCGCCGTACGACACGCCGTGGTGCTGTCCAACGACGGGCTCGCCGTGGGCGCGTCGACCGACCTGCGACGTGAGGACGCCGAACACCTCGCCGCCGTCGCCTCCGGCTTCCACAGTCTGGCCAAGGGCACGGGCCGGCACTTCGGCGCCGGAGGCGTGCGCCAGACCATGGTGGAGATGGACGACGGCTTCCTGTTCGTGGCCGCCGCGGGCGACGGCTCCTGCCTCGCCGTCCTCACTGCCGTGACCGCCGACATAGGACTCGTCGCCTACGAGATGGCACGACTGGTCAAGCGCGTCGGCGAACACCTGTACACGCCTACACGCGTCGGCGCGCGGCCCCCCGCCGCCGGCTGAGGCTGGAAGGCGGTCCACGCAGATGACCGAGGACATGACGGGCGCCTCGCGGGAGCAGGGCAGCCAGTGGTACGACGGCGAGGCCGGGCCGCTCGTCCGGCCGTACGCGATGACGGGCGGACGCACCAAACCCGGCCCCACGGGGGTGCGATTCGACCTGATCGCCCTCGTCACGCTGGACGCGGGAGCGCCCGGCTTCGACGACGGCACCGCTCTGGGACCGGAGCACCGGGCCCTGATCGACCTGTGCCGTCCGGAGACGCAGTCGGTCGCGGAACTCGCCGCGGGCGCCGACCTGCCCGTGGGCGTGGTCCGGGTGCTCCTCGGTGACCTGCTCGAACTCGGCTGTGTGAACGTCAGCCGTCCGGTGCCGCCCGCGCAGCTGCCCGACGAACGGATTCTGCGCGAAGTGATCGAGGGACTGCGAGCGTTGTAGATGAAGCCGCATTTGTCACCCTGCACACACCCGTTGACGCCAACCCCTTGCCGGCCCTCCCGAGAGAAGTGATCGATGGTCTCCGATGACTGTGACGCCCAGGACGGCGAGACGGCCGCGCTGGCGCTGAAGATACTGGTCGCCGGCGGGTTCGGCGTGGGCAAGACCACCCTGGTGGGCGCGGTCAGCGAGATCCGGCCGCTGCGCACCGAGGAACTGCTCAGTGAGGCCGGTCAGTTGGTGGACGACACCGACGGCGTGGACCAGAAGGTCACCACGACGGTCGCCATGGACTTCGGCCGCATCACCATCCGCTCCGGCCTGTCCCTCTACCTCTTCGGCACGCCGGGCCAGGACCGCTTCTGGTTCCTGTGGGACGAGCTGTCCCAGGGCGCCCTCGGAGCCGTGGTCCTCGCCGACACCCGCCGACTGGAGGACTGCTTCCCCGCGGTCGACTACTTCGAGCACCGGCACATCCCGTTCGTGGTGGCCGTCAACTGCTTCGCGGACGCCCGGACCTACGGTGCCCAGGACGTCTCGCTCGCTCTCGATCTCGACCAGGGCACACCCGTGGTGCTCTGCGACGCCCGTGACCGTGACTCGGGAAAGGAGGTGCTGATCCGGCTGGTCGAGTACGCCGGGCGGATGCACACCGCCCGGCTGCTCGACTCGGTCAGCTGACCCGGGCGGTCGCTCTCAGTCGGCGACCGCCTTCTGCGCCAGGACCTTGTCGATCGAGACCCGGACGAGGAGCTCGCCCGGTACGCCGTTGCGCGTGCCGAACTCCTCCGCCCGTTCCTCGCCCATGTACCGCGCCCCGATGCGCCCCGCCCAGTGCCTGACCTCGTCGAGGTCCTCGGAGAGCTGGGCGCGGCCCTGTATGACCACGAAGCCGAAGGGCGGCCGGTCGTCGTCCACGCACAGGGCGACCCGGCCGTCCCGGGCCAGGTTGCGTCCCTTCACGGTGGTCTTTCCGGTGTTGAACACGATCTCGTCCCCGTCGAGCAGGAACCAGATCGGCGTCAGGTGCGGGCTCCCGTCGGCCCGCACGGTCGACAGCTTTCCGGTGCGGGTGCCGTACGAGACGAACTCCCGCCATTCCACGTCGGTCATCTTCTGTGCCATGCCCCCATCCTCCTTGCCCCCGGCGCCGGTGGTGGGGAAGGCTGGCGAAGAGATCCTCCGGCGAGGAGGAGACGTCACACGGGGAGACGGGAAACATGGGGCAGAACCAGCGACTCGGCTGGCTGTTGGACGACCTGACCGAGCGCGTCGAACATGTGCGGCACGCCTTGGTCCTGTCCAACGACGGGTTGGTGACCGGGGCGAGCACGGGACTTCGCCGCGAGGACGCGGAGCACCTGGCAGCCGTCTCGTCCGGACTTCACAGCCTGGCCAAGGGCTCGGGACGGCACTTCGGCGCCGGCCGGGTGCGGCAGACGATGGTCGAGTTCGACGACGCGGTGCTGTTCGTCACCGCGGCGGGCACCGGCAGCTGTCTGTGCGTGCTCAGCGGGGCGGAGGCGGACATCGGCCAGATCGCCTACGAGATGACCCTGCTCGTCAATCGCGTCGGCGAGCACCTCGGCGTGGACGTCCGACAGCCCGAGCTCAGCCCGGAGAAGGACCTCTGACCTGCACATTCGAGGTCCCTCGTGGAGTTGTCCACAGGCTCGCCGCGAGGTCCGTCGGACCGGCTACGGTTTTTGTCACGGCGAACGCACACAGCGTGAGCAATCGACTCCACGGGGGAGATCGACCATGTCTGTCGACACCATCACCACATCGCACCACCTTTCGTGCGCGCCGAGTCGCGCCGCACGGGAACTGCGGCTCAAGCGAGGCGAGTTCGACCTCGCCGTCCACCTCGGGTACATCCAGACCGTGCCCGGCGAACGCAGCGGGGGCCGTCGCGTCACCCGCTCCGAGATCGACCGGCTCTGTGCGCACGAAGGCTTCCCGGAGTCCCTTCGAGCACGTGTGGAGACTGTGGGCACCACGGAGGGCGCGGCCGTCATGGAGGTGTCCCCAGGAAGGTTCACGCGCCTGGCACGCCTGGGCCTGGTGGTGCCGGTTTCCTACTATCTGAACCGCTACCGAGCCGTGGTCTGGCGGTATCTGGCCGAGGAACTACGGCAGTTCGCGGCCGACGAGAAGAACACCCGACTGCTGACGGCGCGCATGCCCGAGGGAATGCGCGACCAGCTCGAGGCCGGCCTGGATCTGCGCGCTCGTAACTGGCGCGGACGCCACCTGGGATTCCTGCTCCGGCAGGCCGGCGACCCGTGGGAGGAGGCCGGGGCCGTGGCCGCCTTCCTCGACCCCCTCCAGATCGCGGGACTCGTCACCGACCCCTACGAGCGGTCCCACGTGAACCGCTTCAGGCCGGGGCCGCCCGCCCACGGCGCACCGGGCTCTCCCGCCGCGCACCTCGCCGAGCGGATCATGACGGCCGACGCGCCGGACGAGATCGGCTGGCTGAGGGCCGACCTGGTCCGGGCCCTGGAGGAAGCACGAGAGCACCGGCCGGCACCGCGTCCGGCGACGCCACAGGTCCCCGCGGCGAAACGGGTTCCCGTGGCCGCGCACCACGACTCACCCTTGCCCGGGGAGCCGCGGGCGCAGCCGCCCCGAAAACTGCTGGGCTGGCTCCGCCGCGCCAGCCCCCGGCCCGCGGGGCGTGAACGATCCGCAAGGCGTGAACGGCCGGCAGGTCCGGAACGGCCGTCAAGGCCCTGATGAACGGCCGCCAAGGCACTGAACGGCCTACAACGCCCTGAACAACCCTTCCTGGACGACCGACACGAGCAGGCGCCCTTCCACGTCGTAGATCCGGCCGCGGGCCAGACCGCGTCCACCCGTGGCGATCGGCGACTCCTGGTCGTACAGGAACCACTCGTCCGCGCGAAACGGCCGATGGAACCACATGGCGTGGTCCAGCGACGCCATGTCGAACCCCCGCGGACCCCACAGCGGCTCCACCGGGATGCGGACGGCGTCCAGGAGGGTCATGTCGCTGGCGTAGGTCAGTGCGCAGGTGTGCACGAGCGGGTCGTCGCCGAGCGGTCCGACCGCGCGCATCCACACCGCGCTGCGCGGCTCGGCGTCCTTGACCTCCTCGGCGGTCCAGCGCAGCCGGTCCACGTAGCGGATGTCGAAGGGCTGGCGGCGGGCCATGCGTTCCCACTGCTCGGGCAGCGCGCCCAGATGCTCGCGGATCTCGTCCGTGACCGTCGGCAGGGAATCCGGATCAGGAACCTTGCGGGCCGGCGGCAGCTGGTGCTCGAAGCTCCCTTGCTCGGGCTTGTGAAAGGAGGCGGTGAGATTGAAGATCGTGCGGCCCTGCTGCACCGCGGTGACCCGGCGGGTCGTGAACGACCGCCCGTCCCGCACCCGTTCGACCTGGTACACGATCGGTACCCCCGGCCGTCCGGGGCGCAGGAAGTACGCGTGCAGCGAGTGCACCGGGCGGTCGCCCTCCGTGGTGCGGCCGGCGGCGACCAGTGCCTGGCCGGCCACCTGGCCGCCGAAGACCCGCTGGAGGGACTCGTCCGGGCTGAGCCCACGGAAGATGTTGACCTCGATCTGTTCCAGATCGAGCAGGTCGACCAGTTTCACGGCCGGATTCGTCATGGGTGAAATTCTCCTGTGCTCACAGCTGGCCGACGTCGGTGACGCGGACGATCGCACGGCCTTCGGCATCGGAGGCCGAGAGGTCGACCTCCGCGCTGATGCCCCAGTCGTGATCGTCGTTCGGGTCGTCGAAGATCTGGCGCACGCGCCACAAACCGTTCTGCGGCTCCTCCTCGATCACCAGCAGCTTGGGGCCGCGGGCGTCGGGACCGGTGCCGAGGTCGTCGTACTCGTCCCAGTACTTGTCCATCGCCTCGCCCCAGGCGTCGGCGTCCCAGCCGGTCTCGGCGTCCAGCTCGCCGAGCTGCTCCACCTGGTCGAGAGCGGCGAGCTCGACGCGGCGGAACATGGCGTTGCGGACCAGGACGCGGAAGGCACGTGCGTTGGCGGTGACCGGCTTGACCTGGTCGGCCTTCTCCTGAGCCTCCTCGGCGGTCATCTCCTCCGGGTTCGCGAGCTGCTCCCACTCGTCCAGCAGGCTGGAGTCGACCTGGCGGACCATCTCACCGAGCCACTCGATCAGGTCCTGAAGATCCTCGGACTTGAGGTCGTCCGGGACGGTGTGGTCCAGGGCCTTGTAGGCGCTCGCGAGGTAGCGCAGCACGATGCCCTCGGTGCGGGCCAGCTCGTAGTGGGACACCAACTCCGTGAAGGACATCGCGCGTTCGTACATGTCACGGATGACGGACTTCGGGGACAGCGGATGGTCGCCCACCCAGGGATGGCTCTTGCGGTACGTGTCGTACGCGTGGAAGAGCAACTCCTCCAGGGGCTTCGGGTACGTGACGTCCTGGAGCCGCTCCATGCGCTCCTCGTACTCGACTCCGTCCGACTTCATCGCGGCCACGGCCTCGCCACGCGCCTTGTTCTGCTGGGCGGCGAGGATCTGCCGCGGGTCGTCGAGCGTGGACTCCACGACGGAGACCATGTCCAGGGCGTAGGACGGCGACTCGGGGTCCAGGAGCTCGAACGCGGCGAGCGCGAAGGTGGACAGCGGCTGGTTGAGCGCGAAGTCCTGCTGAAGGTCGACCGTGAGGCGGACGATGCGACCCTCGGCGTCCGGCGTGTCGAGTTTTTCGACGATGCCGCCGTCCAGCAGCGAACGGTAGATGGCGATCGCCCGCCGGATGTGCCGCAGCTGCTGCTTGCGCGGCTCGTGGTTGTCCTCCAGGAGGTGCCGCATCGCCTCGAAGGCGTTGCCGGGCCGGGCGATCACCGACAGCAGCATGGTGTGCGTCACCCGGAAACGGGACGTCAGCGGCTCCGGATCGGAGGTGATCAGCTTCTCGAAGGTGCTGTCCGTCCACCCGACGAAGCCCTCGGGCGCCTTCTTGCGGACGACCTTCCGGCGCTTCTTCGGGTCGTCGCCCGCCTTGGCGAGCGCCTTTTCGTTCTCCACCACGTGCTCGGGGGCCTGCGCGACGACGTAGCCCGCCGTGTCGAAACCCGCCCGTCCGGCGCGGCCGGCGATCTGGTGGAACTCACGGGCGCGCAGCGTGCGTACGCGGGTGCCGTCGTACTTGGCCAGCGCCGTGAACAGCACCGTGCGGATGGGCACGTTGACGCCCACGCCGAGCGTGTCCGTGCCGCAGATGACCTTCAGCAGACCGGCCTGCGCGAGCTTCTCCACCAGTCGGCGGTACTTGGGCAGCATGCCCGCGTGGTGGACGCCGATGCCGTGCCGTACGTAGCGGGAGAGGCTGCGGCCGAACTTGGTGGTGAAGCGGAAGTTGCCGATCAGTTCGGCGATCTGGTCCTTCTCCTCGCGGGTGCACATGTTGATGCTCATCAGGGCCTGCGCCCGCTCCACGGCCTGCGCCTGGGTGAAGTGCACGATGTAGACCGGCGCCTGCCTGGTATCCAGCAGCTCGGTCAGCGTCTCCGTGAGCGGGGTGAGCCGGTACTCGTAGGAGAGCGGCACCGGGCGGGTCGCCGAGCGGACGACCGACGTCGGCCGGCCGGTGCGGCGGGTGAGGTCCTTCTCGAACATCGCGACGTCGCCGAGGGTGGCCGACATCAGGATGAATTGCGCCTGAGGAAGTTCCAGGATGGGGATCTGCCAGGCCCAGCCGCGGTCCGTCTCGGCGTAGAAGTGGAACTCGTCCATGACGACCTGGCCGACGTCCGCGCGCTTGCCGTCGCGCAGGGCGATCGAGGCGAGCACCTCGGCGGTGCAGCAGATGACGGGGGCGTCGGCGTTGACGGACGCGTCGCCGGTCAGCATGCCGACGTTCTCGGTGCCGAACATCTTGCACAGCTCGAAGAACTTCTCCGAGACGAGCGCCTTGATCGGAGCCGTGTAGAAGGTGACCTCGTCACGGGCCAGCGCGGCGAAGTGGGCGCCCGCCGCGATCATGCTCTTGCCGGAGCCGGTGGGCGTCGACACGATCACGTTGGCACCGGAGACCGCTTCGATCAGAGCCTCCTCCTGATGCGGGTAGAGCGTGAGACCGCGCTCCTGGGCCCACGACTCGAATGCGTCATAGAGGGCGTCGGGGTCGGCGGTCGGCGGCAGCTGATCGATGAGGGTCACCCACCCATCTTGCCTGCCCTCCTCCCCTACAGGGGAATCGGATGCGGGTACGAAGATCGCGAACGCTACGCTGTGTCGGCGACGGAGCGTCAGCGCGCCCGGTCAACTGAACAGCGGCACACGAGGAATGGGGCGGGCAGCGGCGATGATGGGACCAGCACACTCACTTTCAGGCGCCGCGGCCTGGCTCGGCGTCGGTGCCGCGGCCGCCGCGGCGGGACACACCATGCCCTGGCCGGTCCTCCTGGTCGGAGCCCTGATCTGCGCCGGCGCCGCGCTCGCCCCGGACCTCGACCACAAGGCCGCCACCATCTCGCGCGCCTTCGGACCGATCTCCCGCGGGCTGTGCGAGATCGTCGACAAGCTCTCCTACGCGGTCTACAAGGCCACGAAGAAGCAGGGCGACCCGCGCCGCTCCGGTGGGCACCGCACGCTCACACACACCTGGCTGTGGGCCGTGATGATCGGCGCGGGCGCCTCGGTGGCGGCGATCACCGGGGGGCGCTGGGCGGTGCTGGCGCTCCTGTTCGTGCACATGGTGCTGGCCATCGAAGGCCTGCTGTGGCGGGCGACCCGGGGCTCCAGCGCCGACGTCCTGGTCTGGCTGCTCGCCGCGACGAGCTCATGGATCCTCGCCGGCACCCTGGACAAGACGGGCAACGGCTCGGACTGGCTGTTCTCGGCGCCGGGCCAGGAGTACCTGTGGCTGGGGCTGCCGATCGTGCTGGGCGCGCTGGTGCACGACATCGGGGACGCGCTGACCGTCTCCGGCTGCCCGGTCCTGTGGCCGATCCCGTTGGGACGCAAGCGCTGGTACCCGATCGGCCCGCCGAAGTTCATGCGGTTCAGGGCCGGCAGCTGGGTCGAGCTGAAGGTGCTCATGCCGGCGTTCATGCTGCTCGGGGGCGTGGGCTGCGCGGCGGCTCTCAACTTCATCTGAGTGGCCGGCCCGCCGGGCCGGCATCAGCCCGCCTGGCCCCCGAAGCGCCGCTCGAACTGGGCGATGCGGCCCTCGGTGTCCACCGTCCGTGCCTTGCCGGTGTAGAAGGGGTGGCTCTCCGAGGAGATCTCCACGTCCACCACCGGGTACGTCCTGCCGTCGTCCCACTCGATGGTCTGGTCGCTGGCCGCGGTGGACCTGGTCAGGAAGGCGTAGCCCGCGGCGCGGTCACGGAAGACCACCTGGTGGTAGTCGGGGTGCTTGTCCTGCTGCATGGATGCTCCTTCTACGGCGTCGGTGGGGCGTCCGAGGACGCGGGGACGGCGGGATCAGCCGGACAGGGTCTCCTCGTCGACGATGTGCATCGCGGCCTCCTCCGCGGAGGCGGCCGCGCCGTCGATACCCACGTCCGTCGCGACCAGCGCGCTCTCCTCGTCCTCGTGTGCTCCTTCGTCGGGTGCCACGAGTCGGCCGGAGCGGGCCGCGCCGACCTCGTTGTCGAGGAGTTCCCCGTCAGTGCCCTCGCAGTCCCCGATGCCGTCGTCCTCGGGGGCGACGGGATCGGGCAGCTCCTCGGCGAGCCGCTGGTCCAGCGTCTCGCCCTGCCGGCGCTCGGAGGCCGTCACGCCGCTGTGTTCCACCGCCCAGGGCCGCTCCGGAGGGGACCAGCCCCGGTCGAGAGGGTCGGCGACACCGTCGTTGTCCAGGGTGTCCTCCGCGTCGAGCAGTCCCGCGTCGTCCTGGATCTCGGACCCGTCGGGCTGGTAGACGTCGTCCCCCCATCCGTCGGCGCTGTTCACGGGTACCTCCAGGTGATGAGGGCGGCCATCCTCCCCGCGGTCGGCGGCCGGCCGCGGGCGTACGGGCCACACGCGGCGCGCCTCGGCGAACCGCGTGCACCGCGGGCGCTCCCCGAGTCGGTGCCGGTTTCCAGCCTTCCACCCCTTTTCGGCACCGCGCAACGCCACGGACACCACCGCTACGGGGCGGCTAGCCCCCGAATGGCCTTCGCGCGGCCCGCGCGGGGGCGAACCCACACCGCTCCGCCCGCCCGCACCCCGGCTGAGGGGCGGGCGGGACCCTCGCTCACCCGTGCCAGGACCGCCACAGCGCCGCGTACGCACCGTCGGCGGTGACCAGCTCGTCGTGGCTGCCCAGCTCGCTGATGCGGCCGTTCTCGACCACGGCGATCACGTCCGCGTCGTGAGCGGTGTGCAGGCGGTGGGCGATGGCGATCACCGTGCGGCCGTCGAGGACACGGGCGAGGGAGCGTTCCAGGTGACGGGCCGCGCGCGGGTCGAGGAGCGAGGTCGCCTCGTCCAGGACCAGGGTGTGCGGGTCGGCCAGCACCAGGCGGGCCAGCGCGATCTGCTGGGCCTGGGCCGGAGTGAGCGCCAGACCGCCCGAGCCGACCTCGGTGTCCAGGCCGTCGTCGAGCGCACGAGCCCAGCCGTCGGCGTCGACCGCGCCGAGCGCCGCCCACAGCTCGGCGTCGTCGGCGCCGGTCCGGGCGAGCAGCAGGTTGTCGCGCAGGGCCCCCACGAAGACGTGGTGTTCCTGGTTGACGAGGGCCACGTGCTCGCGGACCCGTTCCGCGGGCATCCGCGAGAGTTCGGCGCCGCCGAGGGTGATCCGGCCGTCCCGGGGCGCGTAGACGCCGGCGAGCAGCCTGCCCAGGGTGGACTTGCCCGCGCCCGACGGGCCGACCAGGGCCAGCCGGGTGCCGGGCGCCACCTCGAGGGAGACCTTGCGCAGCACGTCCACGCCCTCGACGTAGCCGAAGTGCACCCGGTCCGCGTGCACGTTCCGCCCCTCGGGGGCCACCGCGGCGTCCCCGGCATCCGGCTCGATGTCCCGTACGCCGACCAGCCGGGCCAGCGACACCTCGGCGACCTGGAGCTCGTCGAACCAGCGCAGGATGAGGTTCACCGGGTCGACAAGCATCTGCGCGATCAGCGCACCGGTCGTCAGCTGACCGACGTCGATCCAGCCCCGCAGGGCGAACACACCGCCGATCAACAGGACCGAGCCGAGCACGGTGACGTGGGTGACGTTGATGACGGGGAAGAGCACCGACCGCAGCCACAGCGTGTAACGCTCCCAGGCGGTCCACTCCTTGATCCGGCGCTCGGACAGTTCGATACGGCGGCGGGCGAGCCGGTGGGCCTCGACGGTGCGCCCGGCGTCGACGGTCTCGGCGAGCGCGGCTGCCACACCGGCGTACCCGGCGGCTTCCGAACGGTAGGCGGACGGCGCCCGCCGGAAGTACCAGCGGCAGCCGACGACCAGCAGCGGAAGGGCGAGCAGCACGGCGGCCGCCAGCGGCGGTGCCGTGATCACCAGCCCGCCCAGCAGCAGGGCCGTCCACACCACGCCGATCGCCAGCTGCGGCACGGCCTCGCGCATCGCGTTGCCGAGCCGGTCGATGTCCGTGGTGATCCGGGACAGCAGGTCGCCGGTCCCGGCCCGCTCCAGGACGCCCGGCGGCAGTCCGACCGACCGCACGAGGAAGTCCTCGCGCAGGTCGGCCAGCATGCGCTCGCCGAGCATCGAGCCGCGCAGCCGCACTTCGCGCACGAACACGGCCTGGATGACGAGAGCGGTCGCGAACAGCGTGACGGTCAGCCCCAGATGGAGTTCACGCGCGCCGTCCGACAGTCGCTCCACGAGTCCGCCCAGCAGCCACGGACCGACCATCGAGGCAAGCACGGCCACCGTGTTGACGGTGATGAGGAGCAGAAAGGCACGGCGGTGACGGCGGAACAGTTCGGCCACGTAGGCGCGTACGGTCGCGGAGGCTCCGACGGGCAGCGTGTTCGCTGTCGTCGGGGCCGCCGGGTCGTACGCCGGTGGCGCCACGCCGATCATGCTGTCTCCTCGATTTCTTCCAGTTCGTCGAGCTCTTCGAGTACGCCGTTCAGGGCGGCCTCTTCGTCGGTCTCGCGGGTCACGACCGCCCGGTACCGGGGGTCCTGGTGGACGAGTTCGCGATGCACGCCGACCGTCACGACCTCACCCTCGTGCACCAGGACGACCCGGTCCGCGCGGTCGAGGAGCAGGGGCGAGGAGGTGAACATCACGGTCGTGCGCCCCGCCCGCAGCTCGCGCACGCTCTCCGCGATCCGCGCCTCGGTGTGCGAGTCGACGGCGGAGGTCGGCTCGTCCAGGACGAGCACCTCCGGGTCGGTGAGCAGCGACCGGGCCAGGGCGAGCCGCTGGCGCTGGCCGCCGGAGAGGGAGCGTCCGCGTTCGGTGATGCGGGCGTCCATCGGATCCGCGGCGTCGAGCGACCCCTGGAGCAGGGCGGTCAGCACGTCCTGGCACTGCGCGGCCGCCAGGGCCTCCGCGGCGCCGACGTCACCCGAGGCGGGCACGTCGAGCAGTTCGCGCAGTGAACCGGACAGCAGTACCGGGTCCTTGTCCTGGACGAGGACGGCCGTCCGTGCGGAGTCGAGCGGGAGCTCGTCGAGAGGCACGCCGCCCAGCAGCGCCGAAGTGCCCTGCTCCGAGGGGTGGCCGCCCAGCCGTTCCGCGAGGCGTCCCGCCGCATCCGGGTCGCCGCAGACCACCGCGGTGAGCCGGCCTGAGGGGGCGAGCAGACCGGTCGCCGGGTCGTACAGGTCACCGGAGGGCACCTCGGCGGCGCGCGATCCGACGGTGTCGGTCGCCCGCTCCAGCGACAGCACTCGCGCGGCCCGTTTGGCCGAGGGGCGCGAGAAGGAGTAGGCCATCGCGATCTCTTCGAAGTGGCGCAGGGGATAGGTGAGGACCATGACCGAGCTGTAGACGGTGACCAGTTCGCCGACACCGATGCGGCCCTGGCGGGCCAGGTGGACGCCGTACCAGACGACCGCGACCATCAGCAGCCCCGGCAGCAGAACCTGGATCGCGGTGATCAGGGCCCACATCCGGGCGCTGCGCACGGCCGCGTGGCGGACCTCCTGGGAGGCACGGCGGTAGCGGTCGAGGAACAGTTCCTCGCCGCCGATGCCGCGCAGCACGCGCAGGCCGGCGACGGTGTCCGAGGCGAGTTCGGTGGCCCGTCCGGCCTTCTCGCGCTGGAAGTCGGCGCGCCGGGTCGCGCGGGGCAGCAGTGGCAGCACCGACAGCGCCAGAACCGGCAGGCCCACGGCGACGACCACGCCGAGCGCGGGTTGGTAGACGACCAGGCCGACGCAGACCAGCACGACGGTGACCGCCGCCGCGGTGAACCGCGACCATGCCTCGACGAACCAGCCGATCTTCTCGACGTCGCCCGTGGAGACGGACACGACCTCACCGGCCGCGACCCGCCGGGTCAGTGCCGAGCCCAACTGGGCGGCCTTGTGGGCCAGCAGCTGTTGGACCCGGGCGGCCGCCGTGATCCAGTTGGTGACGGCGGTGCGGTGCAGGAAGGTGTCGCCGATCGCCTGCCCGGCGCAGCACAGCGCCAGGAGCCCGCCCGCGAGAGCGAGCCGCCGGCCGGAGTGGTCGACGACGGCCTGGATGGCGAGACCGACACAGAACGGCAGCGCGGAGACGGACACGAAGTGCAGCAGTCCCCATGCCAGCGACTTGAGCTGGCCTCCCAGCTGATTCCGGAAGAGCCACCACAGGAATCGGGGACCCGAGCGCGCGTCGGGCACGCCCGGATCGGGATACGGAAGGTCTTGGATCTGCATGACGTCCCAGTGGCTCGTGTCAGGGGGGTGGAGGGAGCCGCGAACTGCGGCAGCAAACCGTGAAAGGTTCGCGTCGCAACGTGGTCGGGGGCAACCGGTTTTTCGCTCCCGTGCACAGAACCGGCTACCGGCCACCGGCGTTCGACCGGCTACCGGCCACCGGCGTTCGACCGGCTACCGGCCACCGGCTACCGGTGGCCGACCGGCCACCGGTGTCAGAGCAGCCACCGGTGCGGACCGCTGCCTGTGCGCAGATCCGCCTCCCTGCGGTGGTGCGACCATGGAGCGATGCGCAACGGCAGCGGTGGAGTGCATGCGGTGGTGGCGTCGGCGGTCGGCGGGTTGCTTCTGGTGGTCATGTCGGCGTGCGCGGGCGCCGAGCCGAGCGGTGGTGGGCACGTGGGCTCCGTGGGGAAGGCCGCCCCGAGCCACCCGGCCGGCGCCGCCCCGGCGCGCACGACCCGCATCCCCGACGTCGGTGACCGGTTGCAGCAGCGTATCCCCGCGGACTCCCGCCAGGTCGTGGCGGTCTACGGGGAGGGCAAGGACTCCGCGGACGCCGTGGTCGTGCTGTACACGAAGCACGGCTCCGCCTGGGACCGCACCCGCAGCTGGCCGGCGCACAACGGCAAGAAGGGCTGGACCACCGACCACCACGAGGACGACGACCGCAGCCCCGTCGGGGTGTTCACGCTCAGCGACGCGGGCGGCGTGCTGCCGGACCCGGGGGCCGGGTTTCCGTACACGCGGTCGAGTGCGTTCGCGGCCCCGCGCTGGTGGTCGAGGTCGTACTGGCACGACTTCGACTACGTCATCGCCATCGACTACAACCGCGTCAGGGGCACTGCGCCGAACGACCCGACGCGTCCCGAAGGCACCTCCAAGGGTGGCGGGATCTGGCTGCACATGGACCACGGCAGCGGTACGTCGGCCTGCGTCAGTCTGCCGAAGCCGGCGATGCGGTATCTGCTGCGGACGCTCGACCCGGATCGGCATCCCGTGGTGGTGATGGGGGACAGGGCCGACCTGAAGACGTAGGGCTCGTGCGGGAGGCCTCATTGCGGCAGACGCCCAACTCGCCGTAGAACACCGGCCATGAAGAGACGGATCATCATGTCCATGCTCGCCGGAGCAACCCTCCTGGCGAGCACCCTCCTCGGGGTGACACCCGCGCCTGCCGCGGAAACCGGTACCGCCCCGGCCCCGTCCGCCGCGGTCCCCGCCGAGTTCGGCAGCGACTGGCACGACCCCATCACGGCCGCCCCGCCCCTCACCAAGCCCGCCGGAAAGTCCTGCCAGGTCACCGTCGCCGAAGCGCGGTTCCGCGACTTCACTCCCTACAAGGGCACATACACGCCGCCGAAAGGCTGCGGCGACAGCTGGAGCAAGGTCGTGCTGCGCATGGACGGCAAGGTCAAGGGGCGGCAGTTCGACCGGCTCGGTTATCTGCACCTGGGCGGGGTCGAGATCTTCCGTACGTCCACGCCCCAGCCCTCGCCCGACGGCATCGAGTGGTCCGTCGAGAAGGACGTGACGCGCTACGGCGACACCCTTCGCGGCAGCCAGGACGTCGAGATGCTCATCGGGAACGTCGTGGACGACACGTACACCGGGATCATCGACGTCTTGGTCACCCTGACGTTCTACGCGGGCAAGCCGGCCGCCACGCCGGACCAGGTCCTGACCCTCGACGACCGGTCCACCCTCACCACCCCGCGCAACAGCGAACGCATCCTCGCCGAGGTGTACGCCACCGGCTCCGGCGGCGGCTGTGAGGAGTACTGGTATCTGACGGTCCCCGACGAGGCCCCGTACTCCTGCCAGGCCGATGGCGGTCCCTACCGTGAGGTGCAGGTCAAGGTCGACGGGCAACTCGCGGGCATCGCCGCCCAGTTCCCGACCGTGTGGACCGGCGGCTGGTCCAACCCCTTCCTCTGGTACGTCGTTCCGGGACCGCGTGCCTTCGACATCAAGCCGATCGAATACGACCTGACGCCCTTCGCCGGCCTCCTCAACGACGGCCGCCCGCACCGCGTCGAGGTCTCCGTGGTCGGCGTGCCCGAGGGGCAGAGCGGCTGGAGCGTCCCCGTGAACGTCCTCGTCTGGCAGGACGCGAAGAGGGCGCACGTCACCGGCAAGCTCACCGCGCACAAGGTCGGCGACCTCGCCGACTCCTCGACGTACACGCCCGGGGCGGAGCACCGGGTGGACACCGAGGGTGACCACCGGCTGACCGTCGCCGGATACGTCGACACCTCGCACGGCCGGGTGACCACCACCGTCAGCCGCTCCCTCGCGAACACCTCTACGCACCGCTGGACCGACGGCGAGACCGTGGACGCGCTGGACGCCACGTGGACGGACGACGAGTCGGTCACCGTCGACGGACGCGGACCGGCTCGCACGACGCGGACGCGCCGGACGTACACGATGGACGGCACGACCACGCTGGGCGCGGCCGACCGGCTGCGCACGGTGCTGACGCTTGGTGACCGTGCCATGGTGACCGGGTCGTCGGGCGGCCGGCGCACCCACTGGTCGCGGCTCGACGACACCTACACGGGCGACGCGACGTACACGGTGAACGTGCCGCGCGACCAGCGGCACGCGGTCGGCACGACGGGTGAGCGCTACCGGATCCGCGGTTCCGGCGGGTGCTACGACCGCTCGCTGACCACCATCCAGGGGGTGCTCACCGAGGATCACCGGGGCTGCTGACCGCAGTGGTGTGCGATGCGTCACAGGTGGCGTGGATTTACGCGGCGGCAACACGGAGGTCTTGTGGGCGATCAACGTCGCCTCCAGAGTGATCGGCACGGAAACCGCTTTCCGTATCGCAGAAGTCCTCTCCCCGGCTTCTGTGGATCACCGTCCCCCCTCAAGGAGTGCCCGTGCCGCCGTCCGTCCCGTCTTCGCCGCGACGCGTCGCACGCATACTGCGTACCTCTCTGTTCGCGCAGGTCGCCTGCGCGCTCGTGCTCGGAATCGTCGTCGGGAAGCTGTGGCCCGACGTGGCCACGGATCTCCAGCCGCTCGGCGACGGTTTCACGCGGCTCATCAAGACGATCATCTCGCCGCTGGTGTTCTGTGTGGTCGTCGTCGGCATCGCCAAGGCCGGTGACCTCAAGGCGTTCGGCCGGATCGGGCTCAAGGCGCTGATCTGGTTCGAGGTCGCGAGCACCCTCGCCCTGGTCATCGGTCTCGTCGCCGCCAACCTCGTCCAGCCCGGCTCGGGGATGAACGTCGACCCGTCCACGCTCAACACCTCCGCGGTGGACGCGAAGACGGGCGGCGGCTCGCTGCCCTCGACGACCGAGTTCGTCGTCGACGCGATTCCCACCAGTTTCATCGGCGCCTTCGCCGAGAACTCCCTGCTGCAAGTGCTCATCCTGGCCTGCCTGGTGGGTGCCGCGCTGCTCCACCTCGGACACACCAAGGTGCCGCAGGTCCTGCCCGCCATCGAGCAGGCCCAGGAGATCATCTTCGCGGTCGTCGGGTTCATCATGCGGCTCGCCCCGATCGCGGTGTTCGGTGCGATGGCCGTCCTGATCGGCCAGTACGGGCTCGGTGTGATCGAGACGTACGCCAAGCTGATCATCCTGTGCTACGTGGCCGCCGCGCTCTTCATCGTGCTGCTCGCCGGCGCGCTCAAGGCGGTCACCGGGCTCAGCCTCTGGAAGTTCGTCCGCTACATCCGCGAGGAGATACTCCTGGCGCTCGGCACCGCCTCCACCGAGTCCGTCATGCCGCGCGTCATGCAGAAGCTGCGCAAGGCCGGTGCCCGTGACGACGCGGTCGGCCTGGTGCTGCCGACGGGATACTCCTTCAACCTCGACGGAGCCTCGCTCTACCTGTCCATCGGCACGCTGTTCATCGCCCAGGCCGTCGGCGTGGACCTGAGCCTCGGTCAGCAGATCACCGTGGTCCTCGTGCTCATGCTGACCAGCAAGGGCATGGCCGGCATCCCGGGATCGGCCTTCCTCGCCCTGTCCGCGACGGCCTCCTCGCTGGGGGCCATCCCGGCCGGCGCCGTCGCGCTGCTGCTCGGTGTGGACCGCATCATGGACTCGATGCGCGTCGTGACGAACCTGCTAGGCAACTGTGTCGCCGTCTTCGCCGTCTCCCGCTGGGAGGGCGCGCTGGACGCCGACAAGGCGAAGAGGGTCCTGGACGGCGAGACCACGCCGACGGCGGACGACGGCGACGGCGACGGCGACGAGATCGTGCCGACCGAGGACGGCCGCGAGACCGCGCCGACGGCACAGGGCAAGGAGAGCGAGCCTGTGGCCGTCACTGGGACGATTGCCGCCGGGAAGGCCGCCGACGAGGAGGCCGTCACCGGGAAGGTCGCCGCCGAGGAGCGACTCTCCGCCGTACCCGCGCAGTCGTCCAAGGAGCAGGCCCCTGAGGCCGGTTGAGGACAGCCGGCCCGCCAGCAGGCCGTGGCCGCCGCTCCAGCAGTACGGAGCGGCGGCCGCGGCCATGAGGCGTTCAGCAGTTCCGCCCCCGCACAGGCGCCCCGTCCACCAGCGTGTCCAGCAACCCGCCGAGCACCTCGCGCTGTTCGTCGCTCAGCGGTGCCAGGATCTCCTCCGCGGCGGCCCGGCGCGCACCCCGCAGCTCCAGCAGCGCCTTGTGCCCGTCGTCGGTGAGCTCGATGCGGATCACCCGGCGATTGACCGGGTCCGGGACCCGCCGCACCTTGCCGCTCGCCTCCAGGCCGTCGACGAGGCTCGTCACGGCCCGGGGCACCACCTCCAGCCGTTCGGCGAGGTCGGCCATGCGAGGCGGCGAGTCGCAGTGCGCGAGCGTGCGCAGCAGGCGGGACTGGGCCGGCGTGACGCCGAGATCGCGCCGCTCCAGGTGCCGCTTCTGGATCCGGTGCACTCGACGGGTGAGCCGCAGCAACTGCTCGGCGAGCACGCCGTCGGGATCGGGGGTCGTCATACGGGAACAATATCAGGACCACGTTCATTGTGAGTAGAGGTAACAATGAGCTAAGCTCCGTCAGTCTCGACCCCCTCACCCTCCGTAGGAGCCATGCGCGACGACATCAACCTGACCCCCTCTTCCGGCACCTCGACCGACGAACCCCGGCAGGTGCGCCGCATCCTCAAGTTGTTCAAGCCCTACCGCGCCCGGCTCGGCGTCGTCGGCCTGCTGGTCGGTGCCGCGTCCCTGGTCACCGTGGCGACCCCGTTCCTGCTGAAGGAGACGCTGGACGTCGCCATCCCTGAGGGCCGCACCGGGCTGCTGAGCCTGCTGGCGCTCGGCATGATCCTGAGCGCCGTCCTCACCAGCGTCTTCGGCGTGCTGCAGACCCTCATCTCCACGACGGTCGGCCAGCGCGTCATGCACGACCTGCGCACCGCGGTGTACGGCCGTCTGCAGCGCATGTCCCTCGCCTTCTTCACGCGCACCCGCACCGGCGAGGTCCAGTCCCGCATCGCCAACGACATCGGCGGCATGCAGGCCACCGTCACCTCGACCGCCACCTCCCTGGTCTCCAACCTGACCAGCGTGGTCGCCACGATCGTCGCGATGGTCGTCCTCGACTGGCGTCTGACGGTCGTGTCCCTGCTCCTGCTGCCGGTCTTCGTGTGGATCAGCCGCCGGGTGGGCAACGAGCGCAAGAAGATCACCACCGAGCGGCAGAAGCAGATGGCCGCGATGGCCGCGACGGTCACCGAGTCGCTGTCGGTCAGCGGCATCCTGCTGGGTCGCACGATGGGCCGCTCCGACTCGCTGACGCGGTCCTTCTCCGAGGAGTCCGACCAACTGGTCGACCTCGAAGTGCGGTCGAGCATGGCGGGCCGCTGGCGCATGGCCGTCATCTCGATCGTCATGGCCGCCATGCCCGCCGTCATCTACTGGACCGCGGGTCTCGCCCTCCAGACGGGTGGCCCCAAGATCTCCATCGGCACCATCGTCGCCTTCGTCTCGCTTCAGCAGGGGCTGTTCCGCCCGGCGGTCAGCCTGCTGTCGACCGGTGTGCAGATCCAGGCGTCGCTCGCGCTGTTCCAGCGCATCTTCGAGTATCTCGACCTGCCGATAGACATCACCGAGCCCGAGCACCCGGTCCGGCTGGACCACGTCAAGGGCGAGGTGCGCTTCGAGAACGTCGAGTTCCGCTACGACAGCAACGACAACTCGGTGGGCCCCGTCCTCGACGGCATCGACGTCACCGTCCCCGCCGGCAGCAGTCTCGCGGTCGTCGGACCGACCGGCGCCGGGAAGTCCACCCTCGGCTATCTCGTGCCGCGCCTGTACGACGTTACGGGCGGCCGCCTCACCCTCGACGGGGTCGACGTCCGCGACCTCGACTTCGACACCCTCGCGCGCGCGGTCGGCGTCGTCTCGCAGGAGACGTACCTCTTCCACGCCACGGTCGCCGACAACCTGCGCTTCGCCAAGCCGGACGCCACCGACGAGGAGATCGAGCAGGCGGCGAAGGCGGCCCAGATCCACGACCACATCGCCTCCCTGCCCGACGGCTACGACACGGTCGTCGGCGAGCGCGGTCACCGTTTCTCCGGTGGTGAGAAGCAACGGCTGGCCATCGCCCGGACCATCCTGCGTGACCCGCCCGTGCTGATCCTCGACGAGGCGACCAGCGCTCTGGACACCGGCACCGAACACGCTGTTCAGGAGGCCATCGACGCGCTCTCCGCCAACCGCACCACGCTCACCATCGCGCACCGGCTGTCCACCATTCGGGGTGCCGACCAGATCGTGGTCCTGGAGGCCGGACGCGTCGCGGAACGGGGCACGCACGAGGAGCTGTCGGAGCTGGGCGGGCGGTATGCGGCGCTGGTCCGCAAGGACGCCCGACTGGAGCCGACAAGATGACGATATGCCGGGTTTGTGTGCTTTAGCGGGTTACCGTGCCCGCATGCACACGAACACTCCGCCACGGAGCACGATTCGACTGACGCGCCGGGGCCGGGTCGCCCTCATCGCGACCGGGGCCGTCGTGGCCGGCACCGCCGTGGCGGTGCCGCTGCTGAGCCTGGACGATGACGCGGAGACGAAGCCCAGGACGCTGGTGATCCCGGAGGGCTGGCGGGCCGGCCAGGTGTACGACGCGGTCGACAAGGCCCTCGCCCTGCCCGCCGGCAGCGCCAAGAAGTCCCTGGCCAAGGCCCGTCTGAAGCTGCCGGCCGACGCGGAGGGCAACCCGGAGGGCTACCTCTTCCCGGCGACGTATCCGCTCCGGGAGAAGGCGACGCCCGAGGCGCTGTTGACGTTCATGGTCGACACCGCGAACCGCAGGTTCAACGGCGCCCCGATCGCGGCGGGCGCGCAGCGCAACGCGATGAACGTCTACCAGGCGGTCACCATCGCGAGCATCGTCCAGGCCGAGGCGGCCACCAAGGCGGACATGGGCAAGGTGGCCCGGGTCGTCTTCAACCGCCTGGAGCGCGGCATGCCGCTGCAGATGGACTCCACCCTCAACTACGCGCTGAACCGCTTCACGCTCAAGACCACCGCCGCCGACACGCGGATCGAGAGCCCCTACAACTCGTATCAGCGCATGGGTCTGCCGCCGACCCCCATCGACAACCCGGGCGAGGACGCGGTGCGCGCCGCCATCAACCCGACCCCGGGGGACTGGCTGTACTTCGTCACCGTCAAGCCCGGCGACACCCGCTTCACCGCCGACTACGCCGAACACCAGCGCAACGTGGCGGAGTTCAACGCCCACCGGAAGGCGAGCCCGCAGGCCGCCCGGTGACCGGGGACGCTACGCGGCGACCGGCTCCTGGGCCAGCAGCCGCCTGATGTCGCGTACGGCCGCACGGCCCGCCCGGTTCGCGCCGATGGTGCTCGCCGACGGGCCGTAGCCGACGAGGTGGATCCGCGGATCGGTGACGGCGCGCGTGCCGTCGATCCGGATGCCGCCGCCGGGCTCGCGCAGTTTCAGCGGTGTCAGATGGTCGATGGCGGGCCGGAACCCGGTCGCCCACAGGATGACGTCGGCGTCCACGTGCCGCCCGTCGTTCCACTCCACGCCGTCGGGGGTGATCCGGTCGAACATCGGCAGCCGGTCCAGGACCCCGTCCTCGATACCCTGCCGGATCGCGTCGTTGAGCGGCAGCCCGGTCACCGAGACCACGCTTTTCGGCGCCAGGCCCTGCCGCACCCGTTCCTCGACGAGTGCGACCGCCGCGCGGCCCGCGTCCTCGTCGAAGGGACGCTCGCGGAAGACGGGCGGCCGCCGGGTGACCCAGGTGGTGGAGGCCGCGTACGCGGCGATCTCCAGCAGATGCTGGGTACCGGACGCGCCCGCGCCCACCACCACGACCCGCTGCCCTGCGAACTTCTCGGGCCCGGGGTACTGCGCGGTGTGCAACTGCCGTCCCCGGAAGGTCTCCTGGCCCGCGTAGCGCGGCCAGAACGGCCGGTCCCAGGTCCCGGTCGCGTTGATCAGCGCCCGCGTCGCCCAGGTCCCGGCTGATGTCTCGACGAGCAGCCGCCCGCCGGTGCCCTCGCGCACGGCACGCACGTCGACGGGTCGCCGTACGCGCAGGTCGAAGGTGCGCTCGTACGTGGCGAAGTAGTCGGCGACGACCTCGGAGGACGGCCGTGCCGGATCGCCGTCCGTGAGTTCCAGGCCGGGCAGGGAGTGCATCCCGTGCACCTTGCCGTACGTCAGTGAGGGCCACCGGAACTGCCAGGCGCCGCCGGGCCCCGGGGAGTGGTCGAGCACCACGAAGTGGCGGTCCGGCTCGAAGCCGGTGCGCCGCAGGTGGAAGGCGGCGGCCAGTCCGGCCTGACCGGCGCCGATGACTACCACCTCGACCTCACGCATGTTGTTCACGGTTCTACTAACAGTGGGGCGGTCGTGGATCTTCCCGGGGACCGGTACGGCCGCCCTGTCTCAGGAGCCGCCGGCGGGGCGGGCCGGTGTGGTCGACGCCGGCAGGTCACCGTTGAACCGCGTGTCCACGAAGGCGCCGAAGTCGACCTTGCGCGGGATCAGCTTCAGCTCGGTGAACGCGTCGGCGATCTCCTGCTCGGAGGCGATGAGCGGCTTGTCCACGGCGACGGAGATCCGCGTCGAGTTGGTGCGCCGCACCGAGGCCAGCGCCACGTCGTAGGGCAGCCCGGTGTCCTTCGCCCAGACCTTCGCCCACTCCTCCTGATGGTCGTGGACCCAGGCGGTCGCCCTTCGCAGCCGCTCCAGGTAGTCCTTGATCGCCGCGGTCTTCTTCCTGTCCTTCAGCGCGCCGGGCGCCGCCACCTGGAAGGTCAGCCCGTTGGTCACACCCTCGCCGGTCGTCAGGACGCGGCCCTGCCCGGCCTTGAGGATCTGCGAGGTGTACGGGTCCCAGACCGCCCACGCGTCGACGCTGCCGGACGTGAAGGCGGCCAGCGCGTCGGCCGGCTGGAGGTACTTGACCTTGATGTCGCCGACGCTCAGCCCGGCCGCCTTGAGGGAGGCGACCAGTTGATAGTGAGCGGAGGAGCCCTGCGCCACGGCGACCGACCTGCCCTTGAGGTCCTCGGGCCCGGTCAGTTTCGAGCCCTTCGGTACGAGGATGGCGTCGCCCTTGGAGGTGCCGTGCCAGGCGGACACGACCGTGATCTTCGAACCGGCGCCGGCCGCGAAGACCGGCGGGGTGTTGCCGACGCCGCCGATGTCGACGGCCTTCGCGTTGACAGCCTCCAACAGCGGCGGGCCGGAGGTGAACGTGGACCACTTGATCTTGTAGTCGAGGTTCTTCAGCTCGCCGGCGGCGCGCAGTATGGCCTCCGAACCGCCCTTCTGGTCACCGACGTTCAGCGTCAGGGAGCCCTTGCCGTCGGTGTCGCCACCCGTCGAGGCGGCCGAGTTCCCGCCGCAGGCGGTGAGCAGCAGGGCGAAGGGGAGGAGCAGTGCGGCGGGGGCGAGGCGTCGTCGCATGGTGGTTCCGTTCCGGATGACTGGGGTGGCGGGGAGGGTGGGGAGGGCGGCGGGAGTTCAGGCGGCTTCGGCGGCGGTGTCGACGCCCAGACGTTCCAGGAGGCCGGCGCGCAGTTCGGCGAAGCGCGGGTCGGTGATGTCGCGCGGGCGGTCGAGGCCGATCTCCTGCTCGTGCGCGATGACTCCGTCGTCCATGACCAGGACGCGGTCGGCGAGCAGGACGGCCTCCTCGACGTCGTGCGTGACGAGCAGCACGGCACATCCGCGGCGCTGCCACAACTCGCCCACCAGGCGCTGGGCCTTGATGCGGGTGAGCGCGTCGAGCGCGCCGAACGGCTCGTCGAGCAGCAGCAGATCGGGTTCGCGGACCAACGCCCGTGCCAGCGAGGCACGTTGGGCTTCGCCGCCGGAGAGGGTCTTGGGCCAGGCGTCGGACCGGTGGCTCAGACCGACCTCGGTGAGAGCTTGCTCGGCGACGGCGCGGCCGGGCTTGCCGGGCAGTCCGAGCAGCACGTTGCGCCACACCTTCTTCCACGGCATCAGACGCGGCGCCTGGAAGGCGACGGCCTTGCGACGCGGCACCAGGACGGTGCCCTCGATGTCCCGGTCGAGGCCGGCGAGGATGCGCAGCAGGGTGGACTTGCCGCAGCCGCTGCGGCCGATCAGGGCGACGAACTCGCCCTGCTGAAGCTCCAGTTGGAGGTTGTCGATGACCGGGCGGCCGTCGAAGGAGCGGGTGAGCCCCTCGACGCGTACCGCCGATCGTGTGCCTACCGGCCGGTGAACGTCGGTCGCCATTGCAGCAGCAGCCTTTCGAGGGTACGGACGACGAAGTCGGCCAGCAGGCCGAGGAAGGCGTAGACGATCAGGCAGACCACGATCACGTCGGTCCGCAGGAAGTCCCGCGCCTGCACCATGAGGAAGCCGATCCCGGAGTCCGCGTTGATCTGCTCCGCGAAGACGAGGGCGAGCCAGGCGATGCCGAGGGAGTAGCGCAGCCCGGTCATGGCCCCGGGCAGCGCGCCAGGCAGGACGACGTGTCGCACGAGCCCCCACCGCGACAGGCCGAGGGACTCCCCGGCCTCGATCAGCTGGGCGTCGACGCCGCGGATGCCGGCGTACACGTTGAGGTAGAGCGGGAACGTCACGCCGAGCGTGATGATGGCGACCTTCGGAGCCTCGCCGATGCCGAACCAGATGATGAACAGCGGGATCAGGCCCACGAAGGGCACGGTCCGCAGCATCTGGACGGGCGCGTCCACCAGGTCCTCGCCGATCCGGAACAGGCCCGAGACCAGGGCGAGTCCGGTACCGACAACGGTACCCAGCAGCAGTCCGACCGCCACGCGCTGCAGCGAGGTGCCCATGGCGGAGCCCAGGGAACCGTCGGTGACCAGATCCCGGGCGACCTCGGCGATCCGACCCGGCGAGGCCAGCACGTCGGCGGTCAACACGCCGGTGCTGCTGAGGAGTTGCCACAGCGCGAGCAGCAGGAACGGGCCGGTGGTGCGGCGCAGCCAGCGGGGGACACGGGTGCGGCGGGAGGAGCTGGGGAAGATGGGTTCGAGGTCGAGTTCCGGTGCGACGTCACCCGAAAGTGACATGGGGGAAATATCGGTTTCCGATGCGCCGGGTGGGGCATGGCTGATGCTCATGAGTGCTCCACGGGAGGTGAGCGTCCGGGGGAGAGGGGGCGCGTCTCAGCGCCGCGACATCACCGGCGGGTCAGAGCACGTGAGCGCGCTGAAGCACGGGCGAAGGGGGGCCGAGGAACGGCGAGAAAGCGGAAAAGGGCGTCAGCAGCCGCGGCGACACGCGGCGGAAGCCACCCGCAGCAGGTCGATGTGACCGCGCGTGGTGAGCAGGGCTGAACGCAACATGCGGCCGAAAGTAGCGAGATGGCGTGGCCATGGTCAATGGCGTCTCGCGGAATGGACCGCCCGCATCCCCGGGGGTGGGCCGCCCGCATCCCTGCGGGGTGGACCGCCCGCATCCCTGGGGGGTGGACCGCCGGATCCAGCGGGGAGTGGACTGCCCGTATCAGACGGCGAGTGAGCGGTCGCGTGTGAAACGCGGCTCCTGGGTCAGGATGGGAGGCATGTCAGACGCTTTCACCACCCGAGTCCTGAACGTGGCCACCGGCTCCGCGGAGCGGATCGCCGACCTGACCCGTGACTGCGAGGCCTTCCTGGGGGAGGTGGCCGCCGGCCGCGACGGCCTGCTGAACGTCTTCGTGCCGCACGCCACCGCCGGAATCGCGATCATCGAAACGGGTGCCGGCAGCGACGACGACCTCCTCGCCGCCCTGCACACCCTCCTGCCCGCGGACGACCGCTGGCAGCACCGCCACGGCAGCCCCGGCCACGGCCGTGACCACGTCCTGCCCGCGGTCGTCCCGCCGCACGCCACCCTGCCCGTGCTGAACGGCCGACTGGAGCTGGGGACCTGGCAGTCGGTGTGCCTGGTGGACACCAACCGTGACAACCCGAACCGTCAGGTGCGGTTGAGCTTCCTGGGATGAGCAAGGGCGTGCTGGGGCGGCCGGGTCACATCCGCCCAGCAAGACGGGCACCTTGCGGGTGTCCGCAGCGCGAAACCGCCGGGCCCGCGGTGATGAGAGTCACATCACCGCCGCCACCCGAAGCCGACTGCGAGACCGGCCGATCACTCAGCCAGGGCTTCGGAGGTGTCCTCCTCCACGTCCGGGGCCGCCATGAAGGGATCCCTCTTCGGGGGCGGGGACACAGCCGTGGCGTGGAAGTGGGTCGGCTCCGGGTCGGAGAACAGCGGGATCGTAGCGATGAGACGTCTCACTTTCAGTGCGGGCATGCCAAGCACGGGGGTGCCGCCGGCGTGCGCGGGGGCCGTCTAAAGATTGGTCAACTTGTTGTACGGGCTCATGATCCGCGCTTCGAGGGAACCGAAGTCGACGACAACCGCGATTCCCTCCTCGACGGCGGTCACGCGGCCGAGGCCGTACACGTCGTGTGTGACTCGGCCGCCTACGACGAACTGCTTGGAAGGGGGTGAGGCCGGGGCCAGGAAGGGGCTGGTCGGCAGATGGCGCTTGGGCACGGGTGACTTTGTCATTGTCACCAGTATGCGCCTGCCGGATCGCCGCAACAGGCGCGCTGCTGCCACTTGCCGTGATCGATCAGGAAAAATCTCCACGCTGAAGATCACATGGCGTGCGACGCGGCCTTCTTCGGCTGTACGCGGAGGCGCTCGCCGACTTGCCGGGTGGGCGGATCGGGGTGTTCCCGGTAATCGGGTGGATAGCCGGAGATACGCCGTGGGGTGCCCTCAGACCCTTTGAGGCATGTGACGGAAGCCGCACACAGCCGGGCAGAGGTGATGTGGATCCGTGTTCTCTCGTCGAGGAGACATACCTGGTGCGCGGGGCGCCGACGGCCCTGCCGTCACGCGACCTCGCGCCGGCCCGCGGCCGGCGTTCGGTCCTTTCCGGTCAGCAGCCGCCGTGGATTGGCGATGCGGAAGGCGTACGCCGCCGCTCCGCCGAGCCCGAAGCCGGGATGTTGCGGCGGCTCCGCGTAGGGCCGGTCAGAGCCCTGGACCACGGCGTCCACACCGAGGGCGCGGACGATCGCGTCGACGGCGCGCGGACCGTACGACGACGTCTCCACGAACACCCCCGGGTCCGTCTCCTCCTGGCTGCCGCCCCGGGCGGCGAACCGTTCGGCATGCAGCGGGGCGAGGCCGGCCAGCAGCGCGAAGCACACCCGCAGGCGCGGATGACGCGGCCGGCCGAAGGCACGGAAGGCGAACCAGGCGGCGTGCATCTGCTGGACATACGGCACCATCGCGGGCCACCAGCCGGGCCCGTCGGACCCGCCGGCCGCGGGCCCCGGATGGACGAACAGCGGGAGGTCGCGCTCCTCGAGCAGTTCGAGCAGCGGCGCGCACCGCGCGTAGCCGGTCGCGTCGGCCAGGGCGTTCGCGGGGAGCTGGAGTCCGGCGAACCCCTGGTCGAGGGCCTTGGCCGTCGCGTTCGGGTCGATGTCCCGTACACAGGCGGCCGCCCAGCCGCCGAACGGCTCGGGGAGCGCGGCCGTGCCCTCGTGGTAGGCGTCGAGCAGAGGCCGCGCCTCGGCCGAGGGCAGCCACTCCACGCCGATCGGGGCGGACAGCGAGACGAGCACCCGGCCGAGGCCGTCGGTGGCGGCGAGTTCCGCACGCCGGGCGATGTCGTGGTCGGCGGGAGATATCTCGTAGGGCGGCTCACCGGCCAGAAAGAGCGTCCAGCCGTCCAGGAACGGCGGTTCGCGGCGGGACCGCAGGGCCGCCACCAGCGACGGGCTCCACAGATGCTGGTGTACGTCGACGTTGGTCATGACGCTCCTCCCACCAAGGCGCGAAGTGCGCTCCGGACGTCGTCGGTCCCCAGGATGTCGTGGCTCACCGCCTCCACGTCCACCCCGCGGGGCCGGTCGTCGTCCGGGCGGGGCACGATCGACCGCGAAAGCCCATACTCTCCTGCATCTCCGGTCCCTCCACATCCACCCGCCACCGGCCACCCGCGACTCGCCACTCGCCGACCCGCCTTGTGTAGACCCCCGACGAATCCTTGCCCGTTTCGGTGCGGATGGCATGGGCCACGTGTATCTCGTGTTCCGGGGGCGGCGGTACGGTCGCGGTGAGGGACGGCGCCCGTCCTGGACGCCGACACCGACGCGGCCACCCTCTGGGGCGTCACCGGACACGCACCGGGGTTCGGATCCGTACAGCGCGGTCCGCCGAGGAGTACGGATCGCTGTCGAGGCCACTGTGCGCGCCCTCGCGAACGGCCCCGCCCACGCCCCCCCCGCAGGGCCTAGCCGATGTCCACCACGCGTGCCCAGGAGGGCGGCGAGTCCGGCACGTAGTCGGGATCGTCCTCGTTCGCCGAGCCGCCCGTGTGCTGCCGGGGGAACAGACCCACCACCGTCCGGCACGGTGGCCGGGTTTCCGGCCAGGGCGTCTGGCCGTCGGTGAGGACCACGACGACGTCGGGTCGGGGCCGCGTTCGCAGCGCCCTGGCGAAGCCCGTGCGCAGATCCGTGCCCCCACCGCCCATCAGCGGTATGCCCTCGCCACGGCACAGCGGGTGTACGACCCGGGCCGCCGCGTCGCACGGCAGTACGGTGACCAGGTCGCGACGGCCGCCCACGGCGCGGGAGATGGCGGCGACTTCGAGGACCGCGCTGCCCAGTTCGGCGTCACTGACCGACCCGGACGTGTCGATGATCACGCAGACCCGGGGTGGCCTGCGCCGCAGGCTCGGCAGGACGACGCCGGGTACTCCGACCGAGCGCCGAGACGGCCGGCCGTAGGTGTAGTCCTCGCCCGCACCCGGGCCGGAGGCCGCCGAGCGGACCGCCGCCCCCAGCAACTCCCGCCAGGGCTGCGGCGGATGGAACGCCTCCTCCGCCCACCGCTGCCACCCCTTGGAGGCGCTTCCGGGGCGGCCGGTGATGCCCTGCGCCACCCGGAACCGGACCGCGTCCCGTTCCCGCTCGCTCAGGCCGTGCGCGCCGTCCGGTCCCAGGTCCCACGCCCTCTCCAGACCGTCGGCGCCACTGCCGCAGTCCAGCCAGGACAGGTCCTGGGTACGCGGCCCGAGCCGGAACTGGCGCAGGTAGTCCTCCATGAGCTGCCCCGTCGGCAGGTGCAGGGACGCCGGCACGACCGCGCCTTCGGGCCGGATGAGCCCGTCCCCGAAGACGTCGTCGTTGATCTCGCAGTCCGCGGCGATGTTCATCCGCAGCCGTTCCCCCGGGCCGGTCAGTCCGCGCTGCCGCGCGACCCGGTCGCCGCGCCCGTGATGGTCGCGCAGCAGGTGCGACACCTCGTGCACCCACACGCCGGCCAGTTCCTCCACCGGCGTCCGGTCCACGAACGTGGGCGAGACGTAGCACCGCCAGTGCCGGTCGACGGCCATGGTCGGCACCCGCAGCGACGCGACGGTGTGCAGGGCGAACAGGGCCGACGCCAGGTAGGGCCGGACCCGGGCGGCGTGCAGTCGGGCGGCGAAGAGCTTGTCGAGGTCCAGCGCCGCCGGTGCGGCTGGCGCTTGCGGTGCGGCCGTGCCATGCGGTGCGGCCGTGCCATGCGGTGCGGCAGGGGCGTGCAGTGCGACTGGTACCTGCGGTGCGGCAGGGGCGTGCGGTGCCGTCAGGGCGTGCGGCGTGTCCGGTGTTTCCGGTACATCCGCTGCCCCCGCTGCCTGCGACAACCGGGCCGGTGCCGTCCTCATCGGCCTGCCTTCGCGGTGACCGCGCCCCGGGCGGCCGCGCGATCCGCCGCCTGGTCCGCCCGCCGGGACAGGGTCACCACGCCGGCGAGCCGCTCGATCGACGCCGGAACGTCCCAGTCCTCCCGGCGCAGCGAGGCGAGCGTGGTCGCGGGGACGACCACCAGATCCGGGGCTCCGGTCTCCACCGCCCGGACCAGGAGCGTCCAGGCCGCGTCCCAGCGGGACCGCTCCGGGCGCTTGCGGACGGCGTCCACCACACCGTCGAGCACGGCCTGGCGCAGATCGCCCCGCTCGGGCAGCACGGCACCCGCCGGGTCGGCGAGCACCGCCTCGGGGTCGGGGAGGTCCATCCGGTCCAGGCTCGCCAGCAACTCCAGCCCCGGACCGTCCCCCACGGTGCCCCTGACCAGCAGGGAGAGTACCTCCCGGGAGGAGCCGGCGGCGGTCGCGAAGGCGATCAGGCACAGGGTCATCTCCCAGCTCCGGGGCGACGGCCAGGCGCCGCCGCGGCGCGTTTCGCTGCTGGGCAGTTGGTGCACGAGCCTCGGGCGGGCGGTGAGGAGCCCGCACACCGCGCGGCGGGCGAAGTCCACGGCCTGGGGCAGCTTCTCCGGGGCGAGCCGTGGCAGGGTCGCCCGGGGCCAGGTCCCGCCGAGGCCGCGGACGACGACCTCGTGGTCGTGGGTCCACTGGAGATGGACGAAACGGTTGGCGAGAGGCGGGCTCAGCTCCCAGCCGTCGGCCGCCGAGGACCGCGGGTTGGCGGCGGCCACGATCCGGACGCCGGGCGGCAGCCGCAGGGAGCCGATCCGCCGCTCGAGGACGAGGCGGAGCAGGGCGGCCTGCACAGCCGGTGCCGCGGTGGACAGTTCGTCCAGGAACAGCAGCCCTCGGCCGGCCCGTACCAGTCGTACCGCCCAGTCCGGAGGGGCCATCGGCACCCCCTGTTCCGCGGGGTCGTCCCCGATGACGGGCAGTCCCGAGAAGTCGGACGGCTCGTGCACGCTGGCGATCACCGTGGTCAGCGGAAGGTCCAGGGCCCCGGCGAGCTGGGTCAGGGCCGCGGTCTTTCCGATGCCCGGCTCACCCCACAGCAGGACCGGCAGGTCGGCGGCCACGGCCAGGGTCAGCGCCTCGAGTTGGATGTCGGGACGCGGTTCGGTGGTGGAGTCGCGCAGCAGGGTCAGCAACTCGCCCGCGATGTCGAGTTGGGAGTCGTGGGCGAGGTCGGAAGGGGTGTACGGGGCGCATGTGGGCATGTGTGATCACCTTTGTGACTGGTGGGTGTGTGGGGGCAGAGGTCCCCGGGTCAGCGAGCGGTCGTGTGGCGTGGGTGTGAGCGGTGTGCACGGGGACGGGGCTCACCCGGGCGGACGCGGTCGGGTCCGGGCCCGACGAGGCCGGCCCTGAACAGCCCGTAGGTGATCCGCCGCCGGGCGGCCGCCTCGAGTTCGTCCCGCAGAGCGCCGTCGCGCAGCACAGCGCCGGGGCCCAGCAGGCCCTCGACGACGGCCAGCGCACCGGCGATGTCGCCGTGGTCCAGGCGCTCGCGGACGCCGGTGAGGCAGTCCGGACGACGGTGTGCCTCGTCGATGGCCCGCAGACAGGGAAGCGGCGTACCCGTCAGCGCGACGAGCAGTTCCTCCCGCCGGATCTCGTCCGGGCCGTGGTCCAGCGGGGCCAGGACCCCGTCGACCAGGCCGATCCGGTGCCGAGCTCCCCGGCACTCCACCAGACGCGGTCGCGCCGCCTGGTCCGAAGGCCGGGGCGAGGCGGCCGGCGAGTGGTCGGGTACCAGTGCCGAGGCGACCAGCGGGTGCAGCCGGTCGACCTCGATCGCACCGGTGCGGATCAGTTCCAGATCGGGTGGTACCCAGGTGGCCGCGTCGGGCAGCACCGGCAGCGCCGAGGTACCGCCGCCGACGGGCTTCCCCGCGAGCCGCAACGCGGGCAGCCCTGCGCGGCCCCCGCCTCCGTCCCTGTCCCCGTCCGGGGCCAGGTCCAGGACCAGCCGATGCCGCCCCCCGAGCCGCACGACGACGCAACGCTCCGACGCGGATCGCCCCTCGGCGCGCAGCAGGATCATCGCCTCGGCCGCCCACCGGTCGACGGCGCAGCGACGCCCCTGCGGCACCGCGCCCAGCAGATCCGGGTCCGGTACCGGACCGTCGTCGCCGGCCGGCAGATCGGCGCCGGACCGGTTGCGCAGCTCATCGGTTCTGCGTACGTCCCACAGATGCCGGTGCAGGTCGAGGCGGAACCGTCGGCTGGGCCGGGGATGCGGATGCCGACAGGCACCGCCCTCGGAGTGGGATGCGTCCCACAGTGCGAGGCTGATCCGCTGACCGGCGTCCGCCCAGGCCGGCGCTGTCCTGACCACGAGGTGCACGGGGGACACCCCGTCCCGCCCCGCAGCCTCGTACCGGGTCAGGGAGAGGGTGAGTCCCGGGCGCAGCAGCCCGTCCGGGGCGATCCTCGGCAGGTGCCAGCGCAGCAGGTCAGGAGCCAGATGGCGGAGATCGGCCCGGATGCGGGCCGCGAGTTCCGGGCCATGGGTCCGTGCCACGGAACGCGGATGGAGATCGACGTCGATGCCTGCGGCGGCGCACGCCCCCGCCCAGTCCCCGACGTGCCGGCGGGCGGTCGCAGTCTCGATCATGGAGGGCGGCACGGCGAACTCGCGCACGCGCAGCCAGAAGGAAAGGCGGGAGTCCCTGTTCGCGGTCTGAGTGAGCATCAGCACTCACCTTGCGCGGACGGGTCCCCCAATCTGCCAACAGAGTGAGTCGTCATCGCGGGGAGCATAGCGGCGCCCGTGGCCGTCTGTCAGGTGATATACGGCCGCTCCGGACCGTCGGCGCCCCGCCCGAGTGACTTGGCTCTCATGGCACGCGGGCGGTATCACCGACACGATGGTGTCCCTCACCGGCAGTTCGAAGGGATCCGGGATGCTCCGCAAGGTACTGGTGGCCAACCGAGGCGAGATCGCGATTCGCGCGTTTCGTGCCGGCTATGAGCTGGGCGCGAGGACGGTCGCCGTCTTCCCGCACGAGGACCGCAACTCGCTGCACCGGATGAAGGCCGACGAGGCCTACGAGATCGGCGAGCCGGGGCACCCGGTACGGGCCTACCTCTCCGTCGAGGAGATCATCCGCGCGGCCCGGCTGGCCGGGGCGGACGCCGTCTACCCGGGCTACGGGTTCCTGTCGGAGAACCCCGAGCTGGCCCGGGCGTGCGAGGAGGCCGGCATCACCTTCGTCGGGCCCAGCGCGCACATCCTGGAGCTGACGGGAAACAAGGCCCGCGCGGTGGCCGCCGCCCGCGCGGCCGGCGTACCGGTGCTGGGTTCCTCGGCGCCCTCGACCGACGTGGACGAGCTGGTGCGGGCCGCCGAGGATATCGGCTTCCCGGTGTTCGTGAAGGCGGTCGCCGGCGGCGGAGGGCGCGGTATGCGCCGCGTCCAGGAGCCCGCCCAGCTGCGCGAGTCCATCGAGGCGGCCGCGCGCGAGGCGGCGTCCGCGTTCGGCGACGCCACCGTCTTCCTGGAGAAGGCCGTCGTCGAACCCCGTCACATCGAGGTGCAGATCCTCGCCGACGGGCAGGGCAACGTCATCCACCTCTTCGAGCGGGACTGTTCCGTGCAGCGCCGCCACCAGAAGGTCATCGAGCTGGCGCCCGCGCCCAACCTCGATCCGGCGCTGCGTGAGCGGATCTGCGCCGACGCCGTGCGGTTCGCCCGCGAGATCGGCTACCGCAACGCCGGCACCGTGGAGTTCCTGCTCGACCGCGACGGCAACCACGTCTTCATCGAGATGAACCCGCGCATCCAGGTCGAGCACACGGTGACCGAGGAGGTCACCGACGTCGACCTGGTACAGGCCCAGCTGCGCATCGCCGCCGGCGAGACCCTCGCCGACCTCGGCCTC
Source organism: Streptomyces sp. Q2 (assembly GCF_056820935.1). Lineage (NCBI taxonomy): Bacteria > Bacillati > Actinomycetota > Actinomycetes > Kitasatosporales > Streptomycetaceae > Streptomyces > Streptomyces sp. Q2. Next base: position 175,565 of record NZ_JBXEJE010000017.1, read on the forward strand.
TCCCAGGAGACCGTCACCCTGCACGGCGCCGCCCTCCAGTGCCGTATCACCACCGAGGACCCGGCCAACGGCTTCCGCCCCGACACCGGCAGGATCAGCGCCTACCGTTCGCCCGGCGGGTCGGGCATCCGCCTCGACGGCGGCACCACCCACGCCGGTACGGAGATCAGCGCGCACTTCGACTCCATGCTGGTCAAGCTCACCTGCCGGGGCCGGGACTTCACGACCGCGGTCCGCCGGGCCCGGCGTGCCGTGGCCGAGTTCCGCATCCGCGGGGTGTCCACGAACATCCCGTTCCTGCAGGCGGTCCTCGACGACCCGGACTTCCAGGCCGGAAACGTCACCACGTCGTTCATCGAACAGCGCCCGCACCTGCTCACCGCACGCCACTCCGCCGACCGCGGCACCAAACTGCTCACCTACCTCGCCGACGTGACGGTGAACAAGCCGCACGGTGAGCGGCCCGACCTGATCGACCCCACCACCAAGCTGCCGCGTCCCGCCGACACCGAACCGCCCGCCGGTTCCAAGCAGCAGCTCACCGAGCTCGGCCCCGAGGGCTTCGCCCGCCGGCTGCGCGAGTCGCCGACCATCGGCGTCACCGACACCACCTTCCGCGACGCCCACCAGTCGCTGCTCGCCACCCGGGTCCGCACCAAGGACATGCTCGCCGTCGCCCCGGTCGTGGCCCGCACCCTGCCCGAGCTGCTGTCCCTGGAGTGCTGGGGCGGCGCCACCTACGACGTCGCGCTGCGCTTCCTCGCCGAGGACCCCTGGGAGCGGCTGGCCGCCCTGCGCGAGGCCGTGCCGAACATCTGCCTGCAGATGCTGCTGCGCGGCCGCAACACCGTGGGCTACACGCCGTACCCGACCGAGGTGACCGACGCCTTCGTGCAGGAGGCCGCTGCGACCGGCATCGACATCTTCCGCATCTTCGACGCGCTCAACGACGTCGGCCAGATGCGGCCCGCGATCGACGCCGTACGGGCGACCGGCACGGCCGTCGCCGAGGTCGCCCTGTGCTACACCTCCGACCTGTCCGACCCGAACGAGCGGCTGTACACCCTCGACTACTACCTCCGCCTGGCCGAGCAGATCGTGGACGCGGGCGCCCACGTCATCGCCGTCAAGGACATGGCCGGCCTGCTGCGCGCCCCCGCAGCCGCGAAGCTGGTCTCCGCCCTGCGCCGCGAGTTCGACCTGCCCGTCCACCTGCACACCCACGACACGGCGGGCGGCCAGCTCGCCACCTACCTCGCCGCGATCCAGGCCGGCGCGGACGCTGTGGACGGGGCGGTCGCCTCGATGGCGGGCACCACCTCGCAGCCGTCGCTGTCGGCGATCGTGGCGGCGACCGACTACTCCGAGCGGCCGACCGGCCTCGACCTGCGGGCCGTCGGCGACCTGGAGCCGTACTGGGAGAGCGTCCGCAAGATCTACGCCCCGTTCGAGGCGGGCCTGGCCTCGCCGACCGGCCGCGTCTACGACCACGAGATCCCCGGCGGACAGCTGTCCAACCTGCGCACCCAGGCCGTCGCGCTGGGCCTCGGCGACCGGTTCGAGGACATCGAGGCCATGTACGCCGCCGCCGACCGCATCCTCGGCCACCTGGTGAAGGTCACCCCGTCGTCCAAGGTGGTCGGCGACCTCGCCCTGCACCTGGTCGGCGCCGGGGTGACGCCCGCGGAGTTCGAGGAGACGCCGGACCGGTTCGACATCCCCGACTCCGTCATCGGCTTTCTGCGCGGCGAGCTCGGGACCCCGCCCGGCGGCTGGCCGGAGCCGTTCCGCACCAGGGCGCTCCAGGGCCGCGCCGAGGCCAAGCCCGTGCAGGAACTGACGGCCCAGGACCGTACGGGGCTGGAGAAGGACCGGCGCGCCACACTCAACCGGCTGCTGTTCCCCGGGCCGACACGCGAGTTCGAGGCACACCGGCAGAGCTTCGGCGACACCAGCGTGCTGGACAGCAAGGACTTCTTCTACGGCATCAGGCCCGGCAAGGAGTACGCCGTCGACCTCGAGACCGGCGTGCGGCTCCTCATCGAGCTGGAAGCCGTCGGCGAGGCCGACGAACGCGGTATGCGCACCGTGATGTCCGCGCTCAACGGCCAGCTGCGGCCGATCCAGGTCCGCGACACCGCCGCGTCCTCCGACGTGCCCGTGACCGAGAAGGCCGACCGTTCCAACACGGGTCACGTCCCCGCGCCGTTCGCCGGCGTGGTGACGCTCGCGGTCGCCGAGGGCGACGAGGTGGCGGCCGGTGCCACGGTGGCCACCATCGAGGCGATGAAGATGGAGGCCACGATCACCGCCACGAAGGCCGGACGGGTGTCCCGGCTGGCCATCAACAAGATCCAGCAGGTGGAGGGCGGAGACCTGCTCGTCGAAATCGGCTGAGGCGGCCGCGCCGGCTGCGCGCCCCACTCGTTCGGCCGAAGCGGCGACAGCCGTACGCCGTCCAGGAGGAGCCCCGTCCGGCATCGGGCGCAGGCAGCCTGGGCCCCCGCGTGTGATTGCGGCCCTGCCCCACCCGTCGGAGTCTGGACGGGTCGGGCGGGCCGGACGGGGGCGTGAGGATGGTGGGCGATGACGACCGGTGAGGACGCACGGGACGCCGAGCGGCGGCGGCTCGCGGAGGCCGACGACGGCGTGGCGCCCTGGCGGCGCTGGGGCCCCTACCTGAGCGAGCGGCAGTGGGGCACGGTCCGGGAGGACTACAGCGCCGACGGCGACGCCTGGTCGTACTTCACCCACGACCAGGCCCGGTCGCGCGCCTACCGCTGGGGCGAGGACGGCATCGCCGGCGTCAGCGACGACAAGCAGCGTCTGTGCTTCGCACTGGCCCTGTGGAACGGCCGCGACCCGATCCTCAAGGAGCGGATGTTCGGCCTCACCAACACCGAGGGCAACCACGGCGAGGACGTCAAGGAGTACTACTTCCACCTCGACAACACGCCGACCCACTCGTACATGAAGTACCTCTACAAGTACCCGCAGGGCGAGTTCCCCTACGGCGACCTCGTCGACACCAACCGGGCCCGCGGCCGCGGCGACTTCGAGTACGAGCTGCTCGACACCGGCGTCTTCGACGAGGACCGCTACGTCGACGTCGTCGTCGAGTACGCGAAGGCCGGACCGGAGGACCTGCTGGTCGAGATCACCGCGCACAACCGCGGGCCCGACGAGGCGACGCTCCACCTGCTGCCCACCCTCTGGTTCCGGCACACCTGGTCGTGGGCGGGCGGCTCGGCGGTCCCCGCACTGCGCGCGACGGAGGGTGCCGTCCGCGCCGACCACGAAGAGCTCGGTCCCCGCTGGCTGTACCACGAGGGCACGTCTCAGACCCTCTTCACCGACAACGAGACCGACAACGAGCGCGTCTTCGGCAGCCCGAACACCACGCCGTACGTCAAGAACGGCATCGACCGCTACGTCGTCCACGGCGAGACCCAGGCCGTGAACCCGCGGCGCACCGGTACGAAGGCCGCCGTCCACCACGTCCTGACCGTCCCCGGCGAGCAGAGCGCCACCATCCGCCTGCGCCTCACCGACACCGAACGCGCCGACCCCTGGGAGGACTTCGCGCAGGTCCTGGACACGCGCCGCACCGAGGCCGACGCCTTCTACGACGGCATCACGCCGGACGGCATGGGCGAGGACGAGCGACGCGTGGTCCGGCAGGCACTGGCCGGGATGCTGTGGAGCAAGCAGTACTACTACCTCGACGTCGAGCGCTGGCTGACCGAGCACGGCGTCGACCCGCTCGCCGCCGACCCGAGCGTCCGCAACAGCGGCTGGTACCACATGGTCAACGACGAGATCATGTCGATGCCGGACACCTGGGAGTACCCGTGGTTCGCGGCCTGGGACCTGGCCTTCCACACCATCGCCCTGTCCATGGTCGACATCGGCTTCGCCAAGTCCCAGCTCGACCTGCTGCTGCACCGCCACTACCTCCATCCCAACGGCCAGATCCCCGCCTACGAATGGAACTTCGGCGACGTCAACCCGCCCGTGCACGCCTGGGCGACCCTCTTCGTCTACGAACTGGAGAAGCACCGCACCGGCCGCGGCGACCGCGCCTTCCTGGAGCACGCCTACCAGAAACTGCTGAAGAACTTCACCTGGTGGCTCAACCGCAAGGACGTCGACGGCAACAACGTCTTCCAGGGCGGCTTCCTCGGCCTGGACAACATCGGCGTCTTCGACCGCAGCGCCCCGCTGCCCACCGGCGGCCACCTCGACCAGGCCGACGGCACCGCCTGGATGGCGCTGTACTGCCAGAACCTCATGGACATCGCCATCGAACTCGCCGTCGACAACCCGGTGTACGTCGAGCAGGCACAGATGCTGTTCGAGCACTTCGCGTGGATCGCCGTGGCCATGAACCGCATCGGCAAGGACAACGCCAGCCTGTGGGACGAGGAGGACGGCTTCTTCTACGACGTCCTGCGGCTGCCCGACGGCAGCGCGACCCCCTTGAAGGTGCGCTCCCTGGTCGGCCTGATCCCGCTCGCCGCGACCAGCGTCATCGGCGGCCGGGCGGACCGCGGCTTCCCCGAACTGGTCGAAGGCGCCAAGGAGTTCATCAGACGGCATCCGGCCGTCGAGGCGTTCGTCTCGCAACACTCGGCCGGCGACCCCAGCGCCGAGGGCCGCTTCCTGTTCGCCCTGTTCGGCGAGGACCGGCTGCGCCGCATCCTGGCCCGCATGCTCGACGAGGACGAGTTCCTCGGCCCGCACGGCGTCCGCTCCCTCTCCCGCCACCACGCGGAGCACCCGTACACCTTCGACGTGCACGGCCGGCCGTACGGCGTCGGCTATCTGCCCGCCGAGTCCGACTCCGGCATGTTCGGCGGCAACTCCAACTGGCGCGGCCCGGTGTGGTTCCCGATCAACATCCTGCTGATCCGCGCCCTGATGAACCTGCACGGCTATCACGGCCCCGACTTCACCGTGGAGTGCCCGACCGGTTCCGGACGGCAGCTGAACCTCTACGAGGCCGCCCGCGAGATCTCCGACCGGCTCACCTCCACCTTCCTGCCCGACACCGACGGCCACCGCCCGGTGCACGGCGCGCAGCCCAAGTTCGCCAAGGACCCGCACTGGAAGGACCTGGTCCTCTTCTACGAGTACTTCCACGGCGACAACGGGGCAGGGCTCGGCGCCTCCCACCAGACCGGCTGGACCGGACTGGTGGCGGCCACCGCGACGCTGTTCCACGTCCTCGGCCCCGACGAGTGGCACAGCGGCGGCCGCGCGTCCCCACGGTCCGCGCACGACCGGGAGGAACCCCTGTCATGACCGTGATCCTCGAGATCAACACCCTCGTCTGGCTGGGCGAGGTGAGCGAGCGCCACGGGCGCCGCGTCACCCTGGGCGAGGTGCCGGGCCAGGTGTGGGACGAGATCGCCCGGCCCGGCATCGACACCGTCTGGCTGATGGGCGTCTGGGAACGCAGCCCGGCCGGCCTCGGCATCGCCCTGCGCGACGAGACCCTGCTGGCGTCGTTCCGCGAGGCCCTGCCCGACCTCACCGAGGCGGACATCGCCGGATCCCCGTACTGCGTACGGAACTACGTCGTCGACGCCTCCCTCGGCGGCCCGGAGGGCCTGGCCGCCGCCCGCGCCCAACTCGCCGCCCGCGGGCTACGGCTGATCCTCGACTTCGTCCCCAACCACGTGGCTCCCGACCACCCCTGGCTCACCGCCCACCCCGACCGCCTGATCCAGGGAACGCCGGACGACCTGGCCCACGCCCCGGACGCCTTCGTCGAGGCCGGCGGCCGTGTCTACGCCCGGGGCCGCGACCCGTACTTCCCGCCCTGGCCGGACGTGGCCCAGCTGAACGCCTTCGCCGACGGCCTGCGCACGGCGACCGTGGACACCCTGGTGTCGATCGGCGACCAGGCGGACGGCGTGCGCTGCGACATGGCGATGCTGATGATGAACGACGTCTTCGCCAAGACCTGGGGCGAGGGGGCGGGACCGGCCCCCGCCGAGGACTTCTGGCCGTACGTCATCCCGCACGTGCGCGCACGCCACCCGGACCTCCTCTTCGTCGCCGAGGCGTACTGGGACCTCGAACAAGCCCTCCGGCAGCAGGGCTTCGACCACTGCTACGACAAGCGGCTGTACGACCGTCTGTGCCACGAGAACGCCGACTCCGTCCGCGCCCATCTCGGGGCCGACCTCGCGTACCAGCACGGCCTCGTCCGCTTCCTCGAGAACCACGACGAGCCGCGCGCCGCCACCACCCTGCCCGGTACACGGGGAAAGGCGGCAGCCACCGCCGTCGCGACCCTCCCCGGTGCGACGCTCTGGCACGAGGGCCAGTTCGAGGGCCGCCGGGTACGCCCACCGGTGTTCCTCTCCCGCAGGCCGCAGGAACCGGCCGACGAGCCCCTGCGCGAGTTCTACGGCCGTCTGCTGCGGGTGGCGGCCGCCGTACGCCGGGGCGAATGGCGGCCGTTGACCCCGGCCGCCCTGCCGGACAACGACACCCACCGCGACCTGCTGGCATGGACCTGGACGCACCAGGACACACGCCACGTGGTCGTCGTCAACCACTCCGACCGCCCGGCCCAGGCACGGCTTCCCCTCCCGTGGGACGACCTCCGAGGCGGCGAGCACCGCCTGACCGACCTCCTCACGGACCGGACGTACCACCGCGACGGAGACGAACTGACCGACCCCGGCCTGTTCGTGGCCCTCGACGCATGGCACGGACACGTCCTGTCCGTGCCCACTCGGGGGACCTCGTGACCGCTGTTCCGGTCACCGTCACCGCACGGGCCGCGGAAAGGTCTTCAACGCCCCGGCGAGTCCCGCGGCGTCGGTGCCGACCTTTCGGTAGGCGGCGGACAGCAGTTGCCGTACGCCCTGCTCGGTGAGGTGCAGTTCCTTCGCGACCACCGTCACCGCATGTCCCTGGGCCGTCATCTCGGCGGCCCGGCGTTCGTGGGCGGTGAGTGTGTCCGTCTGGCCGTAGCGCAGGGGGAGCGGGCGCATTCCGGCCGCGGAGAGCTCCTCCCTGGCACGGGCGGCCACGGCCTCGGCACCGCAGTGGACGGCTGTCTCCAGTCCCCGGTAGAGGCGGTCGGCGGCTTCCTGGAGCCGGCTGTTCCGGGACAGTGCGGCGCCGTGACCGACCAGAGCACGGGCCAGTTCATAGGCGGCGGGGGACTGCTCCAGGTGTTCGACGGCCTGTGCGTGCAGATCGAGGGCCGCCGGGCCGCCGGTGACCTCGGCCTGCACGTGCAGCGCCTGACCGATCACGGACGCCGCGCCGAAATCACGGGCCCGCTTGACGGCGTCCTCGGCGAGACGGACCGCCCTGTCGGGGGTGCTGGGCGCGACGGCGGACGCCAGGTCCAACCGCCAGGCACACCAGGACGGGTTGCGCCAGGCACGCGCCTCCAGCCGGTCCCCGACGTCGGACAGGAGGAACGCGGCCTCCGAGCGCCGCCCCTCGGCCAGCAGCAGTTCGGCGTACACCGTGCGCGGGTCGGGGTAGATCACGGCGTTCGGGACGACCTCGCCGTAGTGGTACTGGTCGGCTAGCCGGCGGGCGGCGACGACCCGGCCACGGGCCAGCAGGATCTGGATCAGAATGCCGATGGCGAACCACTGGGCGGGTACGGCGCCTTCGACCCGGTCGGCGATGCGCAGGCCGTCCCGCGCGAGTTCTTCCGCCTCGGCCAGGCAGCCGCGGCGGTAGCGGATGTAGCCCAGGAGTGCCTGGCCCAGGGCCAGATGGGAGCCGCGCCAGCCCTTTGTCTCGCACTCCGCCATGCCCTTGGTGAACAGCTCCTCGGCCCGCCGGGGCTGGTCGCAGTACATGAACACCAGCGCGACGGAGACCGGCACCTCGAAGCCCCGGTTCTCGTCGGTCCAGCTCATGCCCCCGCGCAGGGCGTCGTCGGCGCACGCCAGGACGGTCCGCCGCGGCTCGCCCCGCACCAGTGCGTCCCACGCCCGCAGCCCCAGGATGTAGCGCTCCTCAAGTCCCCGGCCGGCCAGCTTGCCGGCCAGCCGCGCCAGCTTGCGGGAGCGGGAGGCGGAGTCGGGCTCGTCGGTGCGGAACGCGCTCCACACGAACTGATCGGCCTGCATGCGCAGTTTGATGCGGGGACTGGTGGCCTGCCGCGCCTCGTCGCCGGCCACCGCCGCGGCCTCGGCCAGCCGGTCGGTGTGGGCCAGGGCCTGGGCGAGCCGGTAGACGATGGCGGCGCGCAGATCGGGGTCGACGCCGGTCTCCGCCAGCGCCTCCCGGAGGTGGCTGACCGTGGCCTTGGGTTCGATCAGGAACGTCGAGCAGGCGAGTTCGTGAAGGATGGCCGCGCGGTCCTCCGCGGGCGGCGGCTCCTGCAGGGCTCGGCTCAGGACCCGTCGGGCGGCCTCCGGGGCCCCGGAACGGAGGTATTCACGAGCGGCTGCGCGAAGGCATTCGACCGCCTCGGACCGTCCGTCGCAGGGAACCTCCAGCAGGTGCCGGGCGGCGGCCGTGGGGCCGAAACCCGCAGCGCGGACGGCCTCGGCGGCCCTGTTGTGCATGCCGACACGCAACTGTGAAGGAACGTCCCGGTAGATCGTCGTGGCCACCAAGGGGTGGGCGAACTCGAGTCCGCCACCGGGTGCCTGGCTGTCGGCCAGAATCCGAGCGGTGCGCAGCCGCTCGGTCGCCTCCGAGGACTCCTCGGCGCCGATCACCGCGAGCGTCGCGGCGAGCTCCGGCGAGAAGGACCCGCCCAGTACGGCGGCGGCCCACGCGTAGCGGACGGTGGACGGACCGAGGCGGTGCAGGCGCTCGAGCAGGCCGGGGCCCTTCACGGCCGCCGCGAGGTCCCGCATCACCGGCAACTCGTGTCGCACGCCCCTCACTTGACGCTCGCCGAGCCTGATGGCCAGTTCGACGGCCTCGAACGGGCTCCCTCCGGTGGCCGCCCAGCACTCGTCGCAGAACTCGTCCTCGGCCGCCTCGCCCACCTCGTTCCTGACGATCCGCGCGACGCCGTCGGCGCTGAGCGGCGCCAGGGCGTGGGGACGGTTCCCGTGATGCTCCACCAGCGTGCGGAAACCTTGGGCCTCGGGCGGCATGTCGTCGGGCCGGTAGGCGGCGACGATCAGCAGGGGAAGATCGGCGGCCCTCGGCGCGAAGGACGCCAGCCAGCCGAGGGACTCGGGATCGGCCCAGTGCAGGTCGTCCAGGAGCAGCACGACAGGGGCCTTCGTGATCGCCAGGCGGGTCATCACCCAGTCGAGTCCGTCACGCACCCCGGTCGGGTCCGGCACAGCGGCCGTGGCCGTCGCCTCGAGGCCGAGCGCCACGGCGACGATGTCGTACCAACTCCCCAGGAAGGCACGGAGCTCTGTCTCGTCCATCGAGGCCAGGGTGGGCTGGAGGAGCTGGCGCACCACGCGGAACGCCAGCCCCTGCTCGTTCTCGCCACCCTTGCCCGAGAGCACCGTGCATCCCCGCGCGAGGGCCCGGGCGCGGGCCGCCGTGACGAGCGTGGTCTTCCCCATGCCGGCCGGACCGGCGAAGGTGAGCAGTTCGCTCGCCGGTGTGCCGGGCACCCCCTCGGCCCTTTCGCGGAGCTCTGTCAGTGCGGAGTCGAGCGCCTGCAGCTCCCGCCGGCGTTCGAGCAACGGACGGTGTTCGGTGAGGGATTGCCGCAGCCCAGGCGCCATGTGCGCTACCGCTTCCTGTTGTTGATCCGCGGAGAACGGCGCCGAGCGTACGCCCACACGAACACCCGGCGGCGGTGTTCGGGCAGGAGAACATTGAGGGGAGTGAAATATCCACGACAGCGACTCACTCGTCGGTTCTTCCAGTATGATGTCGCGCCTTCGCTCACGGAATGGCGGCCGCCTCCGCCGTGTCCGCATAACGAGGCACGGTGCGGGACCAGAAATAGCATCCGCGGATCCAACCGGCCATGCCGTCCACGTAGCCGATGCCGGCCGGGCTCAGCCCCGGTTTGATCTCGTCGTATATCGCCTCGAACTCACGAATCGTACTGTTGATCAACCGGATGGTGAGCATGACGGCCATGGACAGTGAGCACCGCTGGGATCGCTGATAGGCGAGGGAGAGATTGATCAGGCCACCGGCTCGCTGCTCTTTGACGGCGGAAAAGAGATCGGGGATCCACACCGCCGCGTCGGCCGACAAACGCCCCAGGTGCCGCATGACGGGGTGGTGGAGCTCCTCGGCAGCCAGTTCGCAGGGCTGTGCGGCTTCGCAGAGCGGATGGAACGGTTCGACGCCGGCGATCAGTGAACGGATCGACTTGCACAGCCCCGTCCGTACGGGCACGGAGTCGCTCTGGGCCACCGCCTCGTACAACAGCCCGTGCACATACTCACGGCTGTTCCACGCCCAGCGCGCCGCCTGCGCCGGCGTGCACCGCTGCCGGACCTGTCGGTGGAGGTCGGCAAGGGCGGCGCCGAGAGGCGTGCTGGGGGGCCGGCCGTCCCTCAGGATCTCGACGCTCTCGGCCAGCATGGGCAGCAGCCTGCCCGGCTGGCGACGGCCGACCTCTTCGGCCCGGTCGTCGAAGATGAACTGGTAGGCGATCTGGTTGGCGACGATCTGGAGGAGATCGGCGTCCATGGATGGGCTGTTGTAAGCCGCGAGCTGGGCGGGGCGCGTGGCGGTGATCATGGCCGCCACCGCGGGGTCGTCGGTCAGTCCCCAGGCACGCAGCCAGGTGTCGACGCCCGCCGCCGCCTCGGCGGAGTGGCCGTTGCTCTGGAACGGGAAGGGCATGTAGAGGTGGGCGTCGATCAGATCCCTCAGGCTGCCGGACGTGATCACGTCCTGCGGAACCGTTGCGAGGTCCTCATGCGTCGTCGACACCGTTGTCACCTGCCGTTCGGGGGTCCTGTGCGCGGGCGGCTTTGGTTGCTCGGGGAGCGAGGGGGCGTGCATGGGGCGCTGTGCCGGCCGGTGCGTGTGCACGCGGTTCGCACGTCATCACCAGTGACCGGGGCCCCAACGTCGCTGCTGGGCGCAGCCGTTCGGCGTACCCGGGCAGATGGCGCAGCCGCCAGCGGCCGGCGATGGTGGCGAGGGCCAGCGTGGCCTCCGCCATGGCGAAGGTGTCGCCGATGCACTTCCGGTTGCCCGCGGCGAAGGGGTGCATCGCGCCGCGCGGATCGGCGGTGGCCCGCCCCGGGAGCCAGCGCTCGGGAAGGAAGCGCTCGGGTTCGGGGAACGAGTCGGGGTCGTGGTGCAGCAGGTAGGGGCTGTACAGAACGGTGGTCCCGGGGGGCAGTCGTTGCCCGGCGAGCGTCGTCTCCCGGGTGGTGATGCGGGTGAAGAGCCAGCCGGGCGGGCGGTGCCGCAGGGTCTCGGCGACGACGCATCGGGTGTAGGTGAGCCGCGGCAGTTCGTCGGGGCCGGGCCGTGGCCGGCCGGCGACCACGGCGTCGACCTCGGCGTGCAGGCGACGCTCCGCCTCCGGATGCCGGGCCAGCAGATCGAGGGCGGACGCAAGGCAGTTGGAGGGGCTTTCGGAGCCGGTGAGCAGCAGCGTGACGAGCTGGTCGTGGACCTCCTGGTCGGTGACCGCCGAGGATTCTTCGCGGGCGGCCGCCAGCAGGGTTTCGAGGATGTCCTCCCGGCCTTCGCTCGGGCCGCCGTTCCGGCGTTCCGCGACCACTTCGTCCACGATCGCGTGCACACGGTCGAACGCCCGCCGAAAGCGCAGGTTCGCGGGCGTCGGGACGCGGAACAGTGCGTCGACCGGCACGGCCGTACGGACGAACAGGCCGCGGACGATGACGGCGAGGCAGTCGCCCACCTCGGCTGCCGCCGCGCCGCGCAGCGAGTCGGAGAAGAGGACGTGGTTCATCACCCGAGTGGTCAGGGCCATCGTCGCCGCGCTGACGTCGATCTGTTCCCCCGCTCGCCAGCCACGGCACAGCGACTCGGCTTCCCGGCCCATCATGTCCGTGTGGCCGGCCACCCGGGAGGAACGGAAGTCGGGTTGCAGCAGCCGGCGTTGTCGTCGGTGCGTGCTGTGGCCGCACGTCACCAGTCCGTCGCCCATCAGCGGCCGCAGCCTGTTGTAGAGCGGTCCTCCCTTGTCGAAGGTCCGGGTGTCCATGAGGACCTGGTGGGCCACTTCGGGGTGGCACGCCATCCAGGCGCGGAGCGGGCCCAGGCGCATCTCGACCAGATCACCACGGGCCGGCAGGGAATTCAGGAAATCTAGCGGCCGACGGAACAAGGCGATAGAGTGGCCGATGGACGGGAATATGCCCGGAGCAGTACCCACAGTCCATGCTCGTTCTGTCTCAGGTACGGCATTGCTCATTGAATACCACCTGTCTCGGTCGACGCAGGAAAGTCGGTGGTTGGCCCACCGACTTGGCGTTCGAGACATGTCCTGCCCAGTCCAGGCTGCTGACGGTGCCCCGAATCCCCTGTGCGCGGGGGCGCACGGGAGCACGAAGACGCATTGAGCGGGCGACCTTGGGTGCGCAATGCACCCAAGAATTGTCACCTCCTGTCACTCAAAACGTCTTTCGTGCTCCTTTTTCGCATGCGGCGAATCCGAAGGGAATGGACGGGCCGGCCGATCAGAGGTGGGGATCGGGGTTGAACTCCGGGTGATAGCTTTCCGGCGGCGCGAGATAGGTGACGGGCAGGCCGCCGGTGTCGACGACGATCTGGTCCACCGCGATCGCCGGGTCGACCATGAAGAGCCGCAGGACGTGTTCGCCGGGCTCGGCGACGGTGATGGTGGCGGTCAGCTTCTCGATCCCCTCCTCCACGTTGCGGGCCCAGGCGTCGCCGCGGTTGCCGGTGGCGACGGACTGTCCGGACAGCACGGTGACCGGCTGGTCGTCGAGGGCGACGGCGATCCGGCGGTGACCGCGTTCATCGAGGGAGGGCAGCCGGAAGACGGTGACCGGGAAGGCCCCGGCGCTCACGAAGCGCACCCGGTACCGCAACTCCGGCGCCCGGCCGGCGAAGTCCCCCGTGACGGGGGTGGCCGTCGACGGCACCGCCTCCACCGCACCTGTGCGGCGGCCCAGCCCGCGCACGGTCCGCCAACGGGATCCGCCGCGCGCCACCCGGCGCTCGAAGTGCACGGCGTCGATCGACACGTAGCCGTGTGCCTCGACGAACCCACGGGCCCGCCTTCGTGCCCGCTCCCCGTCGTTGACCACCCGCAACGGCACCTCGAAGCGCTGCCCCGCACCGGTGACGACGACCGTCGACTCCTGCGCCCCCTCGGGAGCGCGCGCCCAGTCGATCTCCGCCCACACCCGGGTCTGCTCGGTGATCGAGCCGCCCGTCGTGCTTAGCCGAACCCACGGGTGACCGGCCTCGGCCGCCCAGTCCACGCTCAGGAAACCGGTGTTGAAGACATCCACGAAACGCCGGCCGCGGGTGTAGGAGGAGAAGGACAGTGGCCGGTCCGCCCCGGTCTCGTTCCCCTCGGCCGCCACCCCGAGCCCTGAGGTCTCCTGCCGGGCGACCCTGGTGACGGCCGGACGACCAGGCGCCTTCGGGATCTGGGAGGGGTACGGATTGACGATTCCGTCCCACTTCCCGCCCGCCACCTCGGTGTTGTACCGCTTGGTGATCGCCGCTTCCTCGGCATGGGCGGCCTCGGCCAGGTCCGCGAAGCGGTTCGTGCCGGCCCCCCGACCCTGCCGGACCGCGAGCGCGTTGCGGTCCGCCCAGTAGTACTTCAGGTTCATCAAGTACGCCCCGTGCACCGGGTACTCGACCAGCTCGTAGTAGGCGTCCCGGTAGGCCTCGGGCAGCCTGGCGCCCAGCGCCCGGGCACGCTCCAGCAGCCGGGCGTAGGCGTCCGTCCGGCGTCCGGCCTCGTCGCCGTGGTGGATGACGGAGAACATGGTGCGGTCGATGAACTCCGGGCGCCGCTCGGCGGCGAGCCGGTAGTACTCGGTACGAATCGCGGCGATCTCCGGTCCGTGGCGCCGCCCGAACTGCCGCCCGGCCCACTCGGCCACGAAGTCCTCGACATCGTCGGCGTCCCACCGGTCCACGTCCCAGGCCATGTCCATGGAGAAGGACAGCCCGGTCTCGATCGACTTCACGTCACCGACGTTGAAGATCCACATCCGGTCGACGCCGTGCTCGTACACGCGGCGCAACTCCTGCCAGACCTTCGACAGCTGGGTGGTGTCCAGCCACAGATAGCTGCGCGGACGGCCCCAGTAGGAGAGGTGGTAGTAGATGCCGTTGCCGCCCGCGCGGACGCGCTCCGCCTCGTTCGGCAGCTGGCGCATGTTGCCGTGGTTGTCGTCCGGCCAGATCAGCGTGACGTCGTCGGGGACCCGCACGCCCGCGTTGTACAGGTCCAGGACCTCCTTGTACGGGATGAAGATCTGCGGCTCGGCCGCCGCACCGACCTCCTCGGCCAGGATCCGACGCTGGTCCGCGATGATGTCGTTCATCACCACGACCTTCTCCGGGATGGTCGTCGCGTACTTCGTCTCCAGCGCGGAGTCGTGCAGCCCGCGCATGCCGAGCGTCCAACTGCTCTCGTACGACGCGTTCTGCCGCGCTCTGGCTCTCCAGTAGTCGGAGATGACACCGGGGTTCACCGTGTAGTCGTACACCGGCAGGGTGCCGTCCGCGCCGGGACGCTCCTTCGCCCACGGCTCCCACTCGTGGACGCCGTTGCGCAGCAGCGCCTCGGGGTGACTGGAGCCGACGACGATGCCGTAGCGGTCGGCGAGTTCGGGGTTCTCGCGGTGCTTGTTGAAGAAGTCGGAGTACGGATGCATGGCCGGCCACAGGTAGTTGGCCTTCAGGCGGAGTAGCAGTTCGAAGACGCGCTTGTACGTCTCGGGCCCGATGTTCTTGTCCGGCTCCTGGGTCCGACGCGACCAAGTGGTGAGGTTCTGCTCGTCGTTGATGAAGATGCCCCGGTAGCGGACGGAGGGTTCACGCCGCTTGAGAGGGGCCGCCGGCACCGTCACGGTGTCACGGCGTTCGACGGGCACGTCGGCCCACCAGTACCAGGGGGAGACGCCGACGCGCTCCGAGGTGTCGTACACGCCGTAGACCGTGCCGCGCCGGTCGCTGCCCGCGATCACCAGGGCGCGGTCCACTCCCGGCAAGGGACGCTCCACCACCTGGGTCACCGACGCCTCCCAGCGGCCCTTCACCCCGGCGACGTCCAGACGCCGGTCCGCGACGAGCCGGTCGATGACGGGACTGGAGCCGAGCGTGCCCACCAGGACCAGGTGCGCCGCCCGTTCGGGCAGGGTGTGCAGCAACCGCGGGCGAACGCCACTGACCCGTTCGATGTCCGCGGGCAGATCCCCGGCCGCGCGGACCACGGCCTGGTCGTCCGCCGCGTCCACGTACACGTCCACGGCGACGCCGCCCTGGACGAGGGGAAAGGCCGGGCGGTCCGACGGGGTGGCCTCGGCGGCCCGGGCGGTCGCGGGTAACACCCCCGGGAGCAGCGGGGCGACCCCGACGGCCGTCATTCCCCGCAGGAAAGACTTGCGGGTCCATGGCTGCGAGGGATGCGGCGGTTCGTTGTGCGGCACGAGACGCTTCCTTTCCGCCCCGGGCACCCTCGGCGGCCCCTCGTGCGGACCGTCCGGCAGGGCTGGGCGCAGGGGGCTGGGAGTAGACCGAATTGGAGAGCGCTGGAAGTGCTAGAAAGCGCTTGCTGTCGACCTTAGGCCAGGGCCGGACGAGGCGTCCAGAGTCGTGCGTGACTGGGGGTGCGGGTGAGGGGGACGGACGTGCGAGTGAGGCGCCCGGGGTGACGAGGCGTCGGCTGGACGGGACCGGCACCGTCGGTGCGACGCGCGTGCCGCGGGTGCGGCGACGCCACGGGCGTGTCGGCGGGTGTGCCGCAGGTGTGCCGCGCGCGTGACGATGCCGGTCGTGCGGCGTCCTGCGGGCGCTCAGGCGGGCCGTACCGCCCCTCGGATCGCCGACTCGCCGGCGTAGAAGACCGATTCCTCGCGGATGTAGGCCCCCGGGCCCGGCGCGTGGATCATCGTGCCGTTGCCGATGTAGAGGCCGACATGGCTGAGGTCGTCGTAGAAGAAGACCAGGTCGCCGACGCCGGTGTCGGCGAGGGACACCGGCGTGCCGGAGGCCGCCTGGGCGGCCGTGGTGCGGGGGAGGTCCACGCCGGCGGCCCGCCAGGCGGCCTGGGTGAGGCCGGTGTTGTCGTACGAGCCCGGACCGGCCGCACCCCAGACGCACGGCTTGCCGATCTGGGCGCGGGCGAAGGCCAGTGCGCGGGAGGCCTTGGGCTCGTAGGCCGGGGCTTCCGGTGCCTGAGGCAGGCCGACGGGTGCCGGCGCCGCAGGGGCGAGGGGGATGCCCGCGCCGGAGGTGCCGTCCCCTTGGAAGGGCGCGGCTGTGGGGAAGGGCGCGGTGGTGCCGAAAGCGGGCTGGGCGGAGCTGGGTGGGGTCGTGGGGGTGGGGGCGGCGAACGTGAGGGATGCGTCCGCGGGCAGCGGCGTGTACGCGGGGAGCGGAGCGGCAGCGGCGGGCGCCGCCATGGCAACCGAGGCGTCCATGGCGAGCGACGCGTCCATGAGGGGCGCGTTCATGGGGAGGGGTGTGTTTGCGGTGAGCTGAGCGCCCATGGGGGGAGGCGTGGCCATGGCGAAGGATGCGTCGGTGGCCGGCGAAGTGCCCGTGGCGAAGGGCGTGTTGGTGGTGAGCGGCGACTGGGTGGCGAAGGACGTGCCGGTGGTGAAGGACGTGTCCGTGGTGAGAGGCGTGCCGGTGGTGAAGGGCGTGTCCGTGGTGAGGGGCGTGTCCGTGGCGAAGGGCGTGCCGGTGGTGAAGGGCGTGTTCGTGGTCAGTGGAGCACCCGTGGCGATGGATGCGTCCGTGACCGGCCACGTGCCCGTGGCGAAGGACGTACCCGCGGTGAACGCTGTCTCCGTGCTCAAGGGCGTGTTCGTGGCGAAGGATGCCGTGACCGGCGGCGAGTCCATGGCGATGGACGTGCCGGGGGCGACCGCCGCCTCCGTGGTGAAGGGCGAGTGCGTGGTGAGCGGTGTCTCCCCGGCGAAAGACGTGCCCGTGCTGAACGGCGAGTCCATGCCCAAGGACGTCTCCACAGCCAGCGGCGTCTCCATGGCGCGCGGCGGGGTCATGGTGGTGGCGGTGAACTGCTGTCGCTGCCAGAGCGGGTCGGGATCGAGGCGGGTCTCCGGGGCCGGGGCGGCCCACATGTCCTCGGCCGGGCCGGACTCGGTCGCCGTGAGCGACGTGCTCGGCTGGGAAGCCTGAGCGGTGCGGGCGGCCAGCAGGTCACGGGCCGTGGCGAGTTGGCGCTGGATGCGTTCCTTCGAGGTCCGCAGTGAGGACTGCCCCGACTCGGCTGTGGCGGAGGGCAGTGCCCTGGGCGCCGCCTCCGTCGAGGCCTCCTGCTGTTTCACCGGCGCGGATGGCAGCGCCGGTGCGGACCCGGCAGTCAGTTCCGGGGCGGTGCGGGCGGCAGCCGCCTGGGCGGGGACGCCGGGAGCGGCCACCGGGCGCGCGGGCCGGGCGGCGGCC
>NZ_JBXEJE010000017.1:193228-202760 GCF_056820935.1 Streptomyces sp. Q2
GCGGCGGCCGGCCGGGCCTGCCTCCGTTCGGCCGGCAGGGCTGCCGGGACGGTCGGACCCAGCTTGGCGCGCGCCACCTCGAACCACTGCCGGGCGACGTCGCCGATGGCGGGATCGGCCTGCCCGCGCGGCGCCTTGTCGGTCCCGGCGTCGGCGCGTCCGCGACCGCCGTCGGTGACCGGACCCGTGGCCCCCCGCCCGGTGTCGGCGGGCGAACCGGCGCGTGGGCGGGGGCTCGCGGCCGCGCGGGTCGCGTTGAAGGTCCCGGTGTCGTTCTCGGCCCGGTCGTAGAGGTTGTCGATCCGCTGCTGAACCTCTTCGCGGCTCGGTCCGTCGTCCCCGGTCGCGGGAGTGGCGCTCGCGGTCTGGGAGAGCAGGGCCACGGAGGTGAGAGCCGCCGTGGCGAGTGCGGAGTTGCGCATGCCCGGGAGGTTGTTCCCTCCGGGTCGCGGGGTTCGCTCCGGCGCCATGGAAGACGTACTCCTTCCGTAACCTGTGACGGAACTCCTGCTGCCGATGCGGCTGTTGGATCATCCGGTCAGGGGGTGACTCGACCAAGAAACGCGCGACACGGCGGGGTTCGCCGGAGGAAGTCGTGCGGTCAGGCGGCCAACTTAACCAACTTGTGTGACTGGTGTGAAGATTGAAGGGTTAAATGTCCGATACGTAACTGTGACCTTCGTCGTGTTGCCGACGAGGTCGGTTGCGCGGTCAGCCCGCCGCGCGCTGCCCACGCCAGGCCTCGTAGTGGTCGAGCACCGTCTGTTCGACCGGGCGGTAGTTGATACCGAGTTCGTGCACGCTCCTGCTGTTGTCCACCCGGAAGCGGATGCCGAGGTGCGCCCGGATGTAGTCCTGGGTCAGGCCGAAGGCGGGGCCGAGGACGCGCACCGGCCAGTGCGGGAGCGCGGTGCGCGGCAGGCGCAGGGCACGCGGGTGGTGCGCCCGGATGATGCGGGACATGTCGTGGAACGACGTCATCGTCTCGGCCGCGACGATGTAGCGCCCGCTCGCATCGGGGTTCTCGGCCGCCGCGATGTGCGCGTCGGCCACCTCCCGTACGTCCACCGTGGTGAAGGCGAAGTCCGGGGCGCCGTAGAAGAAGTAGCCCTTGAACAGTTCCTCCAGCAGGAACAGGCTGCCGGACTCCGACGCGGGGGAGAGGGAAGGGCCCAGGATCAGGCCGGGGTTGACGGAGACCATGCGCCAGCGGTCCTGGGCCGCCTCCGCCTCCCACGCCGCGCGCTCCGCGACCGTCTTCGCGTAGTGGTAGGGGTTGTTCCGCACCGTGCTGGTGGTGTTGAAGTACTTCTCCGAGAGCACCTGGTCGTCCATGCCCAGGACGTCGGCGTAGTCACCGAAGATCGCGCCGACGGTGGACGTGAAGACCAGTCGCTCGACCGTCGGTGTCCTCTGCAGGCTCGCCAGCACGTTGCGCGTGCCGAGCAGGGCCGGGTCCACCATGTCCCGCCGGCCGTCCTTGATCTTCTCCGGCATGAAGAACGGCGACGCCACATGGAAGACCACCCGGCAGCCGCGGATCGCGTCGTCGAAGGAGCCCTCGCGCAGCAGGTCGGCCTCGTACAGGTCGAGGCGGCCCGGAAACTCCTCCTGCATCTCGCGCAGCGGCCGGACCTTCACCGTGTGCGCGAGGCTCCGTACGGTGGTGCGCACCGCGTAGCCACGCTCCAACAGTCGTCGGACCAGATGACTGCCGACAAAACCACTGCCGCCGGTCACCGCGACGACCGTCGCCCCGCCTTTGCCCACGCCCCACTCCTCAGTGCCGGTCACCGGTACGTCCGGGGCGCGGCGATCCGTGCCCCCGGCCAGAGTCGGGCATGCCCCTCCGGAAGGGAACATCCATGGCCGAGTTGTGATCGTTGTCGGTGGCTCCGGTGGCTCCGGTGGCTCCGGTGGCTCCGGTGGCTCCGGTGGTCCCGGTGGGCCGTGTCGGGTCCGCGGGGATCTTCCGCCCTGGCGCCGGCGTCAGAGCCGCGCCCCTCGTTCCGGGCGCCTCTGGTCCCGCGCGCATCCCCGGGCCGCCTCGGGCCGGTGGATGCCGCGGGGGCGGTAGCCGAGTTCGTCGGAACGGCCCAGCAGGTCGGCCAGGAGCCAGACGATGGCGAGCCACATCTCGGTGCCCTGGAGGCCCGGTTCCGGGCCCGGGCCCGCCGTGCCCGGCCCGAAACCGAAGCCACGGCCGTCCCGCCAGCGAGTGAGGGCGAGGGCCAACTGCCGCTCGGCCCAGGCGCGGATCTCGGCGGTGCGGTAGCCGGCGGCCCCGGAGCCCGTTCCGAGCTGCCGTGTGCACAGCCACAACGGGTGGGCGACGTCCAGCACATTGCAGGCGTTCTCCCGGCCCGCCCCGAAGTACCGGGTGTCCCGCGCGTGGTCCAGGACGGCGTCCACGACCCGCTCCGGGTGCGGCACGGGCAGTGCGAACTGGGCGAACGACCCGCGCGTCAGCCGGTAGTAGCCGTTGACCACCTGCAACCGCCCGGCGTCGGGCAAGGGGACGCCCCACATCCCCGTCCACGGGTCGGCACGGGTGAGCAGCCAGCCGAACAGCGCCTCCAGCGCTCCAGGCTCCGCAGCGCCGCCTTGAGGGTGCCGCAGGTTCCAGTGGGCGGCCGTGGCCCAGGAGTCGATCCAGGCTCCGGCGCCCCACGCGTTGTCTCCCCAGGGCAGCTCTTCGAGCCGGGCGACCAGTTGAGGGGCGGTCATCTCCTGTACACCGCGCACCGGACGGGGGAGGTCCCCGCCCAGCAGGTCCAGCGCGTAGCCGACGCAGAGGACGTGGTACAGCTCCGCTCCCTCGCGGGGGAAGTCGTGCTCCGGCGGTGACTCGCCGAACTCGGGCACCAACCCGGTTCCCGGATCCTGGAGCGCGGCCAGGCGCCCGATGTGCTCGTCGGCCGCCAACTGCGCCGGGGCACAGTCCAGCAGCAGGTCGGCGATCTCCACGGCGTCGCAGTGCGCCCGTACCGTGGGGGCGGCGCCGGGACGGTCGACGTACCGGTCGCCGTCCCAGCAGCGGGCCAGCAGATCGGGAGCCTGGGCGCGGGCGGTGTCGGCGAAGCGGCTGAGATCCGTGCCGCTCATGCCGCTCATGCCGCTCGTGCCGCCCACAGGGGTCTGCGGGGTGTCCCGGCGGTCACGGATCGGACGTGCCGGATTCCCGGCGGCCACCGTCCACGCCGGAAGGTCCTTGGTGACGACCGCTCCCGCGCCGATCACACAGTGGTCGCCGATGGTCACGCCGTCCACCACGACCACGTGCGAGCCGATCCACACGTCGTCCCCGACCTTGATCCCCCGGCTGGTGAGCGGTTGCCGGTGGACCGGCCGGTCGGGGTCCATGGAGTGGTTGAAGCCGAGCAGCGAGGTGTGGGCCCCGATCCGTACCCCCTCGCCCAGGGCCACGGCGCCTCGCACGGTGGTGAACGGATTCAGCGTGCAGTCATCGCCGGTGGCCAACTCCCCGGTGACGTAGGCGTGGGCGGCGATGTACGAGCCGTCACCGAGCCGCAGCCGGTCCGGGAACACCGCCGCCGACTCGGCCACGTAGCAGCGCTCGCCGATCTCGACGTCCCCGTCGATCGCCCGCTGCCGTTCCCGCTGGGCGAGATGCTGCTCCTCGGTCGCCTTCTCGGCGAACAGCCAGGGGCAGTGGTCGAAGTGCCGTACGGACGGCTCCCGGTGATCCATGGGCCGTACGCTAAGCCTCCCGAAACCTCACCGGAAGGGCCCGTGAGTCTCACCGGTCAGGCAGCCCGCCCGCCCTGACCAGCCCCGTCTCATACGCCAGGACGACGGCCTGGGCGCGGTCGCGCAGCGCCAGCTTGGCGAAGATGCGGGCCACGTGGGACTTCACCGTGGCCTCGCTCAGCGTCAGTTCGGCGGCGAGCTCGGTGTTGGACAGGCCGCGGCCCATCAGCGTCAGCACCTCCAGCTCGCGGGGTGTCAGGGCGGCGAGATCCGTGGCCGCGACGCCCGGACGGTCGCCGTGGGAGGCGAAGCGCTCCACCAGGCGCCGGGTGATGGACGGAGCCAGCAGGGCGTCGCCGGTGTCGACCAGCCGTACGGCCGCCGCCAGGTGTTCCGGCGTGACGTCCTTCAGGAGGAAGCCGCTGGCCCCGACCGACAGGGCGGTGTAGACGTAGCGGTCCAGGTCGAAGGTGGTCAGCATCAGGACCCGGCAGTCCGGGGCGTGTTCCAGGATGCGGCGGGTGGCCTCCAGGCCGTCCATGTTCGGCATGCGGATGTCCATCAGCACCACGTTCGGCTTCAGTTCGCGGGCCATCGCCACCGCCTCGGCGCCGTCGGCCGCCTCGCCGACCACCTCGATGCCCCGCGCGTTCAGGATCAGCCGGAAGCCGGTACGGATCAGGTTCTGGTCGTCGGCGATGAGTACGCGGGGCGTCCGCCCAGCCGTCGTCACGGGCGGTCCAGGGGGATGCGCGCCCGGACCCGGTAGCCGCCGCCGAGCCGGCGCCGGGCGTCCAGGTCTCCGCCGTAGACCGCGACCCGCTCGCGCAGGCCGAGCAGTCCGCGTCCGGTGCCGTCCCGGTGCGGGGGTGCCGTCCGCGCGGGCGCGGCACCGGTCAGGACGCTCGGGCCGGTGTTCAGCACCTCCACGCGCAGCGCGTGGTCCGCGTACCGCACGGTGACCTCGGCCTTTCCTCCGTCGCCGTGTCTGAGCGCGTTGGTCAGAGCCTCCTGGACGATCCGGTACGCGGTCACGTCGATCCCCGGCGGCAGCGGGCGCGGCTCACCCGAGATCCGCACCTCCACGGGCAGCCCGGCGAAGGAGACCCGGTCGACGAGCGGGCCGAGCCGGTCGAGGCCGGGCTGCGGAGCCAGCTCCACCGAGTCGCCGCCGTCGCCGACGGGGCCGGGATCCACGTCCTCGCCACTCGCCGACGGCGCCAACAGCCCCAGCAGATGCCGTAGATCGGTCATCGCACCGCGTCCCGCCTCCTCCACCGCCCGCAGCGCCGCCGCGGCCTCGTCCGGCATCGTGCCCAGCACCTCGCGGGCCGCCCCGGCCTGCACCACCATCAGGCTGACGTTGTGGCTGACGATGTCGTGCAACTCCCGGGCGATACGGTCCCGTTCGGCCACGACCGCGGACCGCGCGGCACTCTCCCGCTCCCGCTCCAGCAGCCAGCCGCGCTCCCCGACGGCCGCCTGCCACCGGCGCTGCGTACGCCACAGCGCCACCGCCAGCCCGACGGCCGCCGCGCACGCCATCCCCAGCGCCGCCATCAGCGCGTTCGTCTCCCCGTCCCACACGGGCATCACCTTGGCAGACCGCCACGGGATCCGCATCAGCCTGTGGATACAGGGACCTGCATCTCCAGGATGAGCGCCGGGGCGTTCTGCCATCCGTGGAGGGATGTTCAGGCCGCCGTGCCCTCCGTAGCGTTTTCCGCATGATCACTGAGGAGACCAGGGGAGAGGCCGTCGTACGGCTCGACGGTGTGCGCAAGGAGTACGGCGAGACGACCGCGCTGGACGGGGTGTCGCTGGAGATCCGGGCGGGGGAGGCGGTCGCCGTGATGGGGCCCTCGGGGTGCGGCAAGTCCACCTTCCTCAACATGATCGCCGGGTTGGACCGGCCGACCGGCGGCACGGTCGTCGTCCACGGCGAGAACGTGGGGGAGTTGAGCGAGAAGGGCCTCGCCCTGTACCGACGGCGCCGCATCGGCATGATCTTCCAGTTCTTCAACCTCGTCGACGACCTGTCGGCGCTCGACAACGTGGCGCTGGCCGCGCAGCTGACCGGCGCCCCGGCCCGGCAGGCACGCCGCCGCGCCTCGGAGCTCTTCGACGAACTCGGCATCGCGGACCGCCGCAACGCCTACCCGGCGGTGCTCAGCGGCGGCGAGCGGCAACGCGTCGCCGTAGCCAGGGCGTTGATGAACCGTCCGGCCCTGCTGCTGGCCGACGAGCCGACCGGCGCCCTGGACAGCCGGGCCGGCGAGCAGGTGATGGACCTGCTGCTCGACCTCAACCAGATCGGCCAGACGCTGATCCTGGTGACCCACGACGAGCACCTCGCCCGGCGTTGCGCCAGCCGGCTGGTCGAGTTCGCCGACGGCCGGGTGACCGGCGAGCACACCCTGGAGCCGTCCGCGTGAGGGCGGTGTGGCGGGCAGCCCGCGCGGCGGTGCGGCGGCGCAGACTCCAGACCCTCGTCATCGCCCTGGTCACGCTGACCTCGACGGCATCGATCGTGGTGGCGCTCGGCCTGGTCGACGCGGCCTCCGCACCCTTCGACAGGGCCTTCGGCAAGCAGCGCGGCGCGCATGTCACCGCCGCCTTCGATCCCTCCAGGGTCTCGGACGCGGAGCTGGTGCGTGCGGCCCGGCGGCCCGACGTCGAGGCCGCCGCCGGGCCCTTCGCCCAGGCCGCGCTCGAACTGCCGCGCGAGACCATGGACTTCGGCCTCGGCAGCGAGCTCACCGTCGTGGGCCGCGACGACCCGGCGGGCCCGGTGGACCGGCTGGACCTGTGGGCGGGCCGCTGGGCCACCGGGCCGGGCGAGGTCGTCCTGAGCCGGCAGCCCGACTGGACCGCGGACGACCTCGGCAAGAAGCTCCGGGTGCCCTCGGGTCCGGACCTCACCGTCGTCGGGTTCGCCTTCGACCTCGGCCGGACCGCGGACGCCTGGGTCGCCCCCGAGCAGATCGCGGCCCTGCACCCCACCACCACGCAGATGCTCTTCCGCTTCACGGACGCCTCCTCGCAGGACCGGCTCCGCGCGAGCCTGGCCGCCGTCACCGACGGGCTGCCGCAGGGCGCGCTGACCGCCTCGCAGTCGTACCTCACCCTCAAGCAGCAGATCGGCGGTTCGGCCCGCGCGTTCACGCCCTACCTGATGGCCTTCGGCATCCTCGGCATCGTCGTGGCGGTGCTCATCGTCGCCAACGTCGTCAGCGGCGCGGTGATCTCCGGCTTCCGGCACATCGGCATCCTCAAGGCCCTCGGCTTCACCCCGGGACAGGTGCTCGCCGTGTACCTCACGATGATCTCCGTCCCCGCGGTCGCCGGCTGTGTCCTCGGCACCGTCGCCGGCAACCTCGTGGCCCGCCCTCTCTTCGAGTTCGTCTTCATGGGGCCGGACGCCGGGGTGTTCCACGACAGCGTGGGCATCGCGCCCTGGGTGAACGTCGTCGCCCTGCTCGGCATGCCCGCCGTGTGCCTCCTCGCAGCCCTCGCCCCGGCGGCGCGCGCCCACCGGCTGCCCGCGGCGCGGGCGATCATGGCGGGCAGCGCCCCGCGCGCCGGGCGAGCCCTGGGCATCCAGCGGCGGCTGGCCGGCAGCAGGCTGCCGCGCTCGGTGAGCCTGGGTGTCGGCCTGCCGTTCGCCCGGCCCGGGCGCAGTGCCCTCACCCTCGCCGCGGTGGTCCTGGGCGTGACCACCGTGACGTTCGCGACCGGCCTGGCCACGTCGATGACGAGATTCGGCGAGGCGGGCCGCGACGCCTTCCAGGTCACGGTGTACGTCGGCACGTACAAGGACGGCAAGGAGATCCCGCCGACGCACTCCGACCCCGAGCTCCGGTCGCTGNGGCAGCAGGCTGCCGCGCTCGGTGAGCCTGGGTGTCGGCCTGCCGTTCGCCCGGCCCGGGCGCAGTGCCCTCACCCTCGCCGCGGTGGTCCTGGGCGTGACCACCGTGACGTTCGCGACCGGCCTGGCCACGTCGATGACGAGATTCGGCGAGGCGGGCCGCGACGCCTTCCAGGTCACGGTGTACGTCGGCACGTACAAGGACGGCAAGGAGATCCCGCCGACGCACTCCGACCCCGAGCTCCGGTCGCTGCTGCGGTCCCTGCCCGGCGCCGACGAGGTCACCGCGAGGGCGGACGTCGAGGTGCGCATGGCCGGTTCCGCGCAAAAGGTGATGCTCGAAGGCCGCCGGGGCGACCGGCCACAGCTGGACAGCGTCCTGACCGACGGCCGGTGGATGCGCCGGAGCGGCGAGATCGTCGCCGGCTCGGCCTTCCTGCGCCACAACGACCTGCGGGTCGGCGACCGCGTCCGTCTGGAGAAGGGTGACCGGCACGAGACACTGGCGATCGTGGGGGAGTACATGCACAACGACCGTCGACTCGTCGTCACCGACCAGTCGACGCTGACCGCCCTGGCCCCCCAGGAGAAGCCCATCGCCTACCACGTCAAACTCCGCGAGGGAGCGGACCCGGCCGCCTACGCCCGCGCGGCCCGGGCCGCGGACGCCGGGATCAGACCGGACCCGGTCGGCGCCAACACCGTCACGCAGACCATCGTCGGCTCGGCGTCGGTCCTCACCGTGATGCTCGCCGTGGTCGCCTCCCTCGGCGTCTTCAACACGGTCGTCCTCAACACCCGCGACCGCCGCCGCGACCTGGGCATGCTCAAGTCCATCGGCATGACGCCACGGCAGGTCACGGCGATGACGGTGACCTCGATGGCGGTACTCGGCGCCCTCGGAACCGTGGTCGGCATGCCGCTGGGCATGCTCGGCCACGAGCTGGTCGTCCCGCGGATGGCGGACGCCGTGGACATCACCCTGCCCTCGTACATGACGGACGTGTGGCAGGCACCCGCGCTGCTCGCCCTGGCCCCGGCCGGCGTGGCGATCGCCGTCCTGGGCGCGTACGTCCCGGCGCGCAGAGCGGCACGGCTGACGGTCGCCGAGGTGCTGCACAACGAGTGAGACCTACGACTGCTCCGCCCTTCGCCTCGTGGACTCAGTCGGCGCTGACGTTGGAGGTGAGCAGGCGGAGCAGTTGCTTGGCCAGGGCGTCCTGCTCCGGGGTCAGGCCCATGGCGTCGCCGATGGCGAGGGGGACCGTACCCGCGCGTTCCCGGAGCCGGGCTCCGGCGTCGCTGAGGCGGATGGCGACCGAGCGTTCGTCGTCCGCCCTCCGCTCGCGGTGCAGCAGGCCGTTCGCCTCCAGGCGCTTCAGCAGGGGCGAGAGCGTGCTGGACTCCAGCTGGAGCGAGGCGCCCAGCTCACGTACCGAGATCGAGTCCTGCTCCCACAGCACGAGCATGACCAGGTACTGGGGATAGGTCAGGCCCAGCTCGTCCAGCAGCGGCCGGTAGCGGGCGGTGACCGCGCGGGAGGCGGCGTACAGGGCGAAGCAGAGCTGGTCGTCCAGGAGCAGCGACCCTTCGGCCGGTTCGGGGGCTGTGCTCACGGATCGGCTCCTGGTTTCTGTGCTGGTCATCTGTTCGCACCACCCTACCGTTGAAGTCCACTCGATACTATCGACTCCTAATTAGTTGTGCACGACTGAATCGAGCGCTACTCTCCATGTGTGCCGCAGCTCCGGACCGGGATCCCCCCGCCGGAGCCTGACCACGGCACCTGATCCGAGGAGATCGTCATGACAGAGACCCGCCCGGTCCTGGAGCCCGCCGCCCAGTCCTTCGTCGAGGCGACCGCGAACCCGCCATACCTCTTCGACCTCGCGCCCGCCGAGGGCCGCAAGGCGGTCGACGAGGTGCAGTCCGGCGAGATCGACAAGCCCGAGA